>JBFZEO010000409.1:0-6429 GCA_041306845.1 Spirochaetota bacterium | reverse complement strand
CGAAAACTGCTTGTTTAAAAAATCTATCATAACTATACTATCGTTGATAACAACTCCGCTCAACCCGAGGATGCCCACCAATCCAAAGAAATCGATACTCATCCCATGCGCATAAAAGGCAAGGAGCGCCCCCGATATCCCGAACGGGATAGTTATCATAACTATAAACGGCTGTGTAAAATTCTTATACAAGATAACAAGTGTGAAATATATACAAAACAGAGCGATCAAAAACGCAACTACGATATCAAACAACGCACTCCGCGACTGCTCAGCCTCTCCGCCGACCTCGATACTTACCGAAGTACTCTGACTTATCGGTTTACTGAATTTTTGCATAACCTTCGATGTCACCTGCATACTCGTCAGGATTATTTTATCTTTTTTCGGAGCGTCGGCTGTTTTTGGTGCTGTGAATGAGGTTTCGTTTCCTGTATCGATTTTTTTACTATTTTCCGCAGATGTTCCTGATTTTTTTATGCGATACTCAGATTTTTCACGCCCATCTGTCTTTTCCCTTTTATCATTACCGGAAGTTTTATCCGCATTTTTCCCTTTTTCAGTTCCGGCCGGGGCAGACCTCTCCGGCATCCCTGGACGTGATTTCCTCTCCGTCTCAAGCTCTGCCGTCACACTGTAAACTCTATATCCGTTTCTCCTCTGGATAGAGTAGACTGTCTTGTTGTAGTCAAGAAATGCGAATTCCTTCAGTTTTATCTGGCGCCCCTGACTCGAAGGCACCGTCAATTCGAGGAGTTTCCGCTCATCATTGACGATATTACTATTCTCATCAAGAATCACCCTAAAATCGGTCTCCTTATCTGCAAGCGTCAATGTAGTCGCAACCGAGCCGTAGATCGCCGTCCTGACAGCCGAGGCAACAGTCTGCGGACTCACACCAAATATCGCCATCTTGCCATAATCAAATCTTATCTGGATCTCAGATTTAAGAGCCTCCTGATTATCCTCGATATTTATGACGCCCGGGATAGACCCGAGATAATCCTTTATCTCTCCGACATACTTCAATGCCTCGTTATCATCGTTACTCAGCAGTCTGATCTCAACCGGATTGCCGGTATCAAACCCCATTCTCCTCTGTCTGATATTAAGAGTCGTTATATTCTTATATTTTCCTGTGTTCACGTTTTCTTTGAGAATGGCAAGGAGTTTTGCATTATTTCGGGATCGCTCCGATTCCGGCGGCATATTCAGTGTTATAAAAGCCTCGTTGGTGTGGTTGCCTGAGAGCGATCTGTGGCTAGATTGTCTTGTCCCTATTCTCGACTGAATGGATATAATCTCTCTTGGATCGAGACTCTTTCTGATATCAGATTCAATCTGATCCACAAATTCGGCAGTTTTCGTAAGTGATGTCCCAAACTTCTCATCTATAACTACGTCAAACGTAAAACTGTCCGATACCATTCCCATCATCATCCTGAATTTCTTAAAACTTTCCGCTGATATAAAAATCGTAAAAATCAAAATCCCTACAAACAACACAACAACCACATACCTAAACTTAAGAGTCTTCTTCAGAAAAAGCCTGTAACCTTCCTCTATAAAATGGAACCAGGTTCGTTTAGGAACGATCTCCAAATCTTCGGCAGAATTCAGAGCAGGAGCTTCAACTTTTTTATGTTTGTGTTTTATATGAGATAGATGTGCCGATAGAAAAAATATCGCCTCTATAAATGAAAAAATCAAAGTTATGGTAACAACTATCGGTATCGTCCCGATAAATTTCCCCATCATCCCTTTGATGGTAAGCAGCGGTATAAACGCAATGATATTTGTAAAGATTGAGACGAACACCGGAGCGGCAACCTCCCTTATCCCATTATAGATTGCATCAAGAGGCGCCATTCCCTTACTGAGATTTTTTGCAATTATCTCAGAAACAACTATCCCGTCATCAACAAGGATCCCGAGCAGCATCGCTATAGTTCCCAGAGTAACTATATTTAATGAAAGATCCAAATATCTCATAACAGCAACAGTAATTATCGTGACAAACGGCAGACCGAACGCCGTCCAGAAAGAGACTTTGATATCCATAAAAAAAACAAAAAGCGTTATAAAAACCAGTATAAATCCGAATATAGCACTCTGAGCAACAAGTTTCATCAGTGACTGAATTGTCCTCGACTCATCGCGGACAGTGTCAATACTAATCCCTTCCGGAGTCCTATCCTTATATCCGGCTATAAATTTTTCAACATCTTTAGCTGTCTTAACTATATCCGCCTCTTTCTTCTTATTAACAGTTACAAAGATTCCCTTTTTACCGTTTATTCTCGAGAATTCAGTCTCCGGGGAATATCCGAAATATATGTCAGCAACATCTTTAATTTTTGTAGTGTTCCCCTCAAAGTTACTCCGGATAATGATATCGCCGACCTCTTTAGGATCTTTGAATTGACCGGTTGTTACAACATTAAATTCACCGCGCTTTGTCTCGATACTGCCGCCGGCAATCCTTATGTTTCTATTTTTTATAGCCGATGTCAAATCCGTAAGCGAAACATCAAATTCTTTCAATTTTGCGGGATTAACATTTATCTTTACCTCTTTTGTCCGATCACCTCTTATATTTACCTCGCTGACATTATCGAGCCGGAGGAGATCCCGCTTCAATCTGTCGGCGAACTGATAGAGATTATCCTCGCTAAGTTTACCATTCTTATCAAGACATATCCCAAGCTCATAAACACCTCTAAAAGCCGGACTGAGATCTCTGACATTAACATCTCCGGCATCATCGGGCAGATTATTCATGGATGACATGACGCGCCTTATCTCATCTTTAACTTCCTGTTTATTACCGATGTTTTCATCTATTATAACAAGGATTCTCGAAAAGTTATCGTTTGACGTTGACTGGTAGTTATCTATCCCGCTTATCGCATTGAGCTTGTCCTCTATGGGAATGGTGACATTGAGTTCCACATCGCGCGCTCCAGCCCCCGAATAACTCGTGCTTATCATCATAGCGTCGGTCTCCGTCACCGGGAAAAGATCGAGTTTGATCCCGGATGCATAATAAAAACCGCCGACAATTATAAAAACAACTGTCAGATTAAGAACAAGCCTATTCTTTGCAAAAAAAGTTAACAAACCCTTCACTCTTTCCTCCGACTACAATCACCTGACTATATTAAAATAGTCAAACATATTTGAAATTAAGTTGATTTTATAATCAACAACAGACATCTTTTCTGATAGAATAGAATTCTCCGCATCGGTTATATCTTTACTGTCCGCACGCCCCTTCTTAAACTGTTCAAACAGGTAATCATATCTCGCAGTCAATGATTCCAGAGATTTTATACCGATATCCATATTTCTCAAGACATAGTCTTTAAAATGTATGATAAGTTTAAGATCAGAATTGTAACTCGAAAGTGTGTCCTGATACTCGATACGGATTTTTTGCAGAAGGTTTTCTGTCTCCTTGACGGTGTTTCGGGCAGAGAGATTACCGAGAGGATATGTCAATGTTAATCCTGCCTTAAAATTAACGTTTACAGCATCGTTATCATAAAAGTAATAATACTCGGTTTCATCTCCGGTTTTCTTGGATGTGTAGTTGAATGGTATATTTACATTTGCAAAGAGATTTAGATCCGGCAAAAGTTTATTTTTATTCACAATCAGAGAGTCTTCGATTTTACTTTTTGATATGCCAATTATTTTGGCATTATCAGTATCATCAAAAGGAACAACATTCAACTCACTGCCCAACGCCTCTTTATAATAATCATCAATCTCCTCAGTCGCCGGTGTAAACTGAGACATATCGATAAAGTCACTCAATGAGTTTTCCAGATCTGCTATAGTTTTAAGAATAGTCAATCTCTTTTTTTCATTCTGATAGAGCGAATATCTCGCAGCTTCTACCGAATCAATATCAACCAGCCCCATTTTGTTTTTCTGCAAAATCCGCGAAAGATACAACTCGCTGTTTTTTATAGTCTTGCCGACATGCTCCAGTTTGACATGGAGTCCGAGCCATTCAAAATACCTCTTTGAATAACCGGTAAGGATTGTCTTTTTGTTTATCTCATAATTTATTTTTGATATTGCAAGATCTTTTTTTGCGGTATTGATCGCATATCTGTCAGCAAGTCCGAGCCAGTTTTTGAGAATAGGCTGACTGAGTCCGATACTTATCACCGGTTCAAGACTATGTGTTGACCATTCAGTCTTATTTTCCGCTCCGGTCGATGTTGTCGAGGTTGTCTCGCCGCTTGTGAACTTGTAATTTACCGATCCGCCGGCTGATATTTCCGTTCCAGACGGCAGGACACTTTTAACGGTGAGATCACCGCCGGCACCGGGACTGTAGTAATTCTTCGAGTTACTGCTGTTTGAGTAGCTCTGAGATCCGCTCCCATATCCGGATAACGATAGAGCGACATCATAAGCACTATAGGATTTATTAAGTGCAATTTCATCAGCAATCACATCAAGTTTGTTTTTTTGAATGGCAGGAAGTTTCTCTTCAAGCACTTTAATATATTGTGTAAACTTTATGCTTTCTTTCCCGTTTATAAAAAAAACACTAACTATCATAAAGAAAAATACAACATTCTTAACAAACATAAATCTCTCCGGAAATATAGTTAACCATATCGAAACTACACTTTACTTCATTTATTTTCAATAAACATCATCATTACTTTACATATTCAAAACCATCCCGATATAAACCAACTGAACAATGCGGTAAAAATTATTATTTACTATACACAAAACAAAAATAATAATATATGTGAATGTAAAACTTTTTTATAAGGATCAGTAAACCCGATATGAACAACAAATATTACATTCTGCGGCACGGCGAAAGCGAAGCCAACAGGTTAAACCTCATAATTAGTTCTCCGGAGAACGGTATAACAAACTACGGACTGACAGAGAACGGGCGCAATCAGGCAGCGGAGGCCGGCAGGAGGCTTGTGGAGAATGGGTTTGACAGTAAAAACACTGTATTTTTCTCATCTGACTTTAAGAGGGCGTATGAAACAGCCCAAATAGCTGCTGGGGCGATAGATATCGAGTTGATCTACGTCACTCCGGCTCTGCGGGAACGGTTTTTTGGTATATATGAAAAACAGAGCTCCTCAAACTACGAATTGGTGTGGGAGCTTGATAAAAACGGAAGGGAAGACCATTCCACATATGTGGAACCGGTTTATAGGATAGCGGAGAGAGCAACCGCATTGATAAACAATTGTGAAAAATGGTTCACCGGCAAAAACATAATACTTGTTTCACACGGTGATATCCTGCAGATAACGCTAACCGTAACAGCCGGTAAATCACCTAATCAACACAGGGAGATTGAACATCTGCAAAACTGCGAACTACGGGAACTCAACTTCAAAGGGGAGTTATCTCTGCCTTGATATCTGCCGGTTTGCCGTGGTACATAGCTGATGTTACAAGAATGTCAACTCCAGTTGCTGCATAATCACCTGCGTTTTCAAGGTTTACGCCGCCGGCAGCTGCAACTTTAATCAAAGGATTAATTTCTTTCACCAATCCTACCAGTTTACCCAAAGATGAACACTCCATCTTATCAACCTGGATGAGATCAACTCCAAACTCTGCAAAACGCAAAGCATCTTCCATCGAGTGCGCCTCAATTTCTATCTTCTTCTCTCCCGAATGTTTTTTTATCTCCTCTATCGTGTGGCGGAGCTTATCCATCCCACCCAAGAACCTTATATGCTCATCAAAAATGAGGATTGTTTCCGATAATCCAAGCCTGTGAGGCACCGCTCCGCCGCACATTGCTGCTTTAACAGCAAGTTTTTTTGTCCCGGGGAAAATCTTACGAGTAACACAGATGTTTATCTCCGGATTCACAGAGCGGGCATTGTCTACAAAGTGGCGGGTTTTTGTTGCTATCCCGGACGCGTATTCCAGGATGTTAACGCAAACCTTCCATGCTCGATGAACCGCTCCTGCACTTCCGGCCCCCTCAATAATCACCTCGCCGGGAGTGAGCTGACTGCCGGACTTAACACCGCCGGAAGACTCAATCCCCATCTGTTTAAAAACAAGCAGAACTTCCTCGGATCCGCAAATAACACTATTTTCCCGAGTCTTATATCTGATCCCGGAAGCCAGATCCTCGATCCCCATGATATGCGTTGTAAGGTCAAAATAAGGAACATCCTCATTTATTAACTTTTCAATTTCACTATTTCCCCAAAAAAACATAATTAACTCCAATTTTCAAGAGATACACTTTTGTATTTTATAAAACACATTCTGTCAATAAATAACTCCTTTAATTTTACAGTTAATGAAAAAAACATTAAGAATGTTGATATCTATCTTTATAAAACAAAATTCCTTATCAACTTAGCCTCTTGCAAAAAAACTTTTGTCTATATAATTTTTGCATTAGGTTTC
>JBFZEO010000408.1:0-4888 GCA_041306845.1 Spirochaetota bacterium | reverse complement strand
TAAAAAGATCTGACTTACTTAAAAGTAATATCAAACCTTTTCCGTTTTTTACTATCTGATCTGTTATTTTCTTATCCTGGTCGGTCACTTTGTCTTTATAATCGATTACAAGCATGGTTATGTCTGCCTCTTCTATCGATTTTATACTTCTGTTGACGGAGTAATATTCGATGTCTTCATGGACTTTGGATTTACGTCTTATGCCGGCTGTATCGAGGAATGTAAGTCTGTTTTCGCCATAGCTCATTGTTTCATCAACAACGTCTCTTGTCGTTCCTGGTATGGGCGACACGATACTTCTGGTGGAATTGGTTAGCCTATTTAATAATGATGATTTTCCAACGTTAGGTTTACCGACAATAGCTATCTTAATAAGGTTTTTATCGATATTTGTGTCGTTATCAAGCTGAATGGATATTGATTTTATTGTATCGTACAAAGCTTCATGGAGCAGATCGATATTTCTGTTGTGAGATGCAGAGATGGGAATGGGTTCGCCTATTCCAAATTTAAGAAAATCATAGGAAAAAACATCTTTCTCCGGACTGTCACTTTTATTCATAACAAGAAGTGCTGTCTTATTGGATTTTCTTACTATTTTTATAAATTCCTGTTCCACAGGGAGTGGGTTTGCTGCCTCAACAAGAAATATTATCATGTCAGCAAGGTTTAGAGCCTCAAGTGTTTTCTGCTGAACTACGGGGTTGAGTATGTCACCCTCATCGGTGATACCGCCAGTGTCATAAAGAGTAATATCGATGTCGTTTAGCTTAAAATCACCGGATATAATATCTCTGGTAACTCCCGGAGTGCTGTCGATGATAGATTTCTTAGATCTTATTAAACGGTTAAATAAGGTGGATTTCCCCACGTTTGGTCGCCCTATAATGGCAATAATCGGTTTAGTTTTCATAAGTTTTTCTGATTTTCCTGTGTTTTGAAGATTGATTTTTTTTGGGTTAATAGTTCAGGTTCTTGCTGTTCCATTTGCTGATGTGAGATAATATTTCCTGCTGGGAGGACATATCTAAGATCTCAAGAGCAAGTTTTTCGGCATCCTTAAATGTAATGTTTCTGATAATTTTTTTTATCTCAAGTATTTTAACCGGAGTTAATGATATTTCATCTATCCCGAGACCGGTTAGTACAATGGCGTTTATAACTTCGGATCCCATCTCTCCGCATATACTCACCTTTATCTTGTTTTTGTGTGCATTATCTATGGTAAGTTTTATCAACTTTAATACCGCCGGATGGAGTGGTTCATATAGATACGCTATTTTCTCGTTGCCGCGGTCACATGCCATGACATATTGTATCAAGTCGTTGCTGCCTATACTAAAAAAATCAACAACCTTTGCGAGTTTATCAGATATAAGAGCAGCGGCTGGTGTTTCAACCATTATTCCGAGCGGGATATTCTTGTTATGCGGAGTTCCATTTGCCTCCAGTTCGCTTATAACTTCTTCAATAATCTCTTTTGATTGCGTTATCTCAGATATCGTGGATATCATCGGGAGCATTATCTTGAGATTGCCGAAAACAGATGCTCGATATAGAGCCTTTAACTGTGTTTTAAATATATCTCTGTTACCGAGACAAAATCTTATCGCTCTCCAGCCAAGATTTGGATTTACCTCTTTACCGTAGACACCCTCAAGTATTTTATCTCCGCCGAGGTCAAGTGTCCTGATAGTTACCTCTTTGTTGCCAAGTTTTTCGAGAATGTACTTGTATGCTTGAAACTGCTGATCTTCTGACGGAAGAATTTTACGTTTTTTTGCGAGATACAGGAATTCGGATCTGTAAAGACCCACACCCGACGCGCCGTACGCCTCAACAGAATCAATCTCCTGCTCTGGGATCTCCATATTTGCTTTGAGAGATACAGTATGATCATCTTTTGTGATAGACGGAAGTTCCCTCAGTTGAAGGTTCTCTTCTTCCTGTTTTTTGTAGCGGTCTTTTAGTTCACGGTACTCTTCGATTGTAGCTTCGTCGGGATCAATTATTAATTTCCCGCTAAATCCGTCGATTATTGCTATGTCACCTGTTGTTGTCAGATGGGAAACGTCCTTTATTCCGAGTACGGCCGGCATTCCTATAGAACGCGCGAGTATGGCAGAATGGGATGTTTTACCGCCTAATTCCGTAACAAACCCTAGTACATGGTTTTTATTCATACTTGCCGTATCGCTGACGGAGAGATCTGAAGCTACTATAATTACGTTAGTCTTCAGATCGGCAAGTGATATGTTTTTTTGTGATAAAAGGATCTGGATTATTTTCTTCCCAAGATCGTAGATATCGAGTGCCCTTTCACGGAAGTATTCATCTTCTAATTGCATGAATTTCTTAGAGAGGGAATCAACAACCTGATAAACTATGGATTCTATATTTTTTTTATCAACTCTTAGTTTGTCTACAACTTCCTGTATCAGAGTCTTATCCTCTGTCATGAGGATATGGGCTTCGAGAAATTTTCCTTGATCTTCGCTCATCTCTTCTATGAGCTTTTCCTGAAGTTTTATATATTCTTCTTTTGTTTTTCTTAATGCGGTATAAAACCTGTCTATCTCGAATTCTACCTGATATTCGGAGATAGAAAAATTAGGGATGTGAAGTTTTTGATTATATATAAATATTTCTCCGATGGATATACCTGGAGACGCCGCAATACCCTGGAATATTTTCATTCAACAAACCTATTTTAAATTTATGACACACTCTAACATTTTATAAAAAATATTGCAATAAATAAGGAATTGATAAATTTTATTTTACATATCATAATATAAATGTAAATTTAGTATAAAAACAGCTTAAAACTTGAATATTATAAAAAAAAGATGTAAGTTTATGTGAATGTTGAATTTGCGGGTAATAAATATGGGAGATGATAATTACGATTTATCAAAGTATTACAGATGTCAGACCGATATCTGTTTTTCGAGCCAGTTATATGGCGATAGGATAGTTGAGCATGGCAGCAAGGTTTTAATGCTTTTTGCTGAAGTTTATTCTTTCCTTGTTAAAGGTTTTTCTGCTGAAATAGCTTCACTTATGATTGTTAATTATAGTAATTCCGACAGTTTCAAGTTGTGGTTCTGGAAGATCAAGCACGCTTTAGGTATTGAGTTGCAGTGTGATCCGAATTATAACGATATAGGGAAGTGGGTTGGTAAGGGGTTTCTATTAAAAATAGTATTGAGTACAATTATGCATAACAAGGCAGATCTTGAAAACAAGGGTTATTTTTTTGATATGAACAGTATATTACTTAAAGCTATCTCAAAACAGGAGTTCCATTTATCAGAACTCTTGAAAGACAACTGGTTTACGAAGGGCGGGAGGAAAGCTATCGAACCTCTGACTTCCGGTTACATTCTTCTCGGTGAATGTGTTTATCTTGACAAGGATCATTATTCCTTTTTTAGTGTAAATAAAATTAAGTAATGTACAGAGCCTCTACATCTGTTAAATGAAAAACCACCCAAACATAGGGTGGTTTTTTTGTTAAAATTTCATAGTAGCGAAGTAATCGTCGAGAGTTTCAGCCCGTCTTATAAGCTCTGTGGTTCCGTCTTTTTTCATTAGAAGTTCAGCACTGCGTAATTTACCGTTATAGTTAAATCCCATTGCGTATCCGTGAGCACCGGCATCGTGGATTACTACGATATCTCCTATTGAGATTTCGGGGAGTTTTCTGTCAATTGCGAATTTGTCGTTGTTTTCGCATAGTGAGCCGGTAATATCATAAGTCATGGTTGTGGCTCCATTCTCCTTACCAAGAACAGTGATATGGTGATAAGCTCCGTATAATGCAGGTCTCATTAAATTTGACATGCAGGCATCGAGTCCTATGTAATTTTTGTAAGTCTCTTTTTTATGCAGTACACGGCTGACCAGATATCCGTACGGACCGGCGATTGTCCTTCCGCATTCCATAAACAATTTTATATCGCCGAGATTGTTTGATTTTATGTATTTATCGTACATCTTTTTTATACCGTTTCCAACATATTCGTAGTTCACGGCAGTCTGTTCCAATTTATATGGAATTCCTATTCCACCGCCTAAGTTTATAAACTCGAGTTTTATACCGGTTTTATTGAAAATTTCAACAGCAAGTTCAAAAAGCATCTTGGCTGTTTCTATAAAATAATCGGCATTCAACTCATTTGAGGCGATCATCGTGTGTAGACCGAATCTCTTAACGCCTTTTGCCTTGCATATTTCGTAGCCATTTAGTATTTGTTCCCTTGTGAATCCGTACTTTGCATCTTCCGGTTTACCGATTAAAGCGTTACCCTCTCTCAAGTGCCCGGGATTATATCTGAAACATATCAGCTCCGGCATCTTACCGAGAGTTTTTTCAAGAAATTCTATATGGGAAAAATCATCGAGATTTATAATTGCATTCAATTCAGCTGCCTTCTTGTATTCATCAGCCGGAGTGTCGTTGGATGTGAACATTATATTCTCACCGGTTACACCGATTCGCTCACATATAACCAGTTCGGCCATGGAGCTGCAGTCACCGCCAAATCCCTCCTCTTTGAGTATTTTTACGAGTTGAGGATTCGGATTTGCCTTAACTGCGAAATAGTTTTTAAAAGAGGGCGCCCATGAAAATGCCTTTACAAATTTTCTAGCGTTTTCTCTGATCGCATTTTCGTCATAGACGTAAAACGGCGTGGGGTATTTTGAAGTGAGGCTTTCTATGTATTTTTTGTCGAATGGAAGTTTTTTCTCAGTCATTGTTATCCTCCGTTTTGATTTGATATAAAGGGCACCTCTAATAACCTACTTTGTTTGAAATGCAAAGCAGGTTATTAGAGGTACCCTAAAACGAGCCCGTCACTCAAAATGTAATCGGGCTCGTTTT
>JBFZEO010000407.1:0-4677 GCA_041306845.1 Spirochaetota bacterium | reverse complement strand
AAAAAGAATCTTATCCCTTAACTCTTTAATCTTAATAATTCTTGCTAATGTATTCGACATTTTTTATCCCTTTAAATTATTCTTTAACTACGACCTTGCATCCGGACTTCTCAATCTTCTCTTTAGCTGAAGCAGATATTTTATCAGCATGAATCTCTTTGATTTTCTTTTCCAGTTCGCCTACACCAAGAATCTTAATTTTCAACTTATTATCTTTAATTAAAGATAATTTATTCAAAGATTCTCTATCAACAATTGAATTATCAGCAAACTTATTAAGCATCCAGATGTTAATCTCATTGAATTCTTCAGTGAATCTATCGTTTTTAAATCCTCTCTTAGGAATTCTTCTGATAAGCGGAGTCTGTCCACCCTCAAAACCTCTTCGTACGCCGCCACCCTTTCTGGAGTTCTGTCCTTTATGTCCCTTACATGAGGTTTTTCCCATTCCGGAACCTGGCCCACGACCTACTATCTTTCTTCTCATTTTAGCACCCGCAGGTGGTTTTAAATTTTCCATCATACTACCTCAACAATTATATAATTTCTACGAGATGTTTAACTTTGAAAACCATGCCTCTTATAACCGGTGTATCATCATGCTCTTTTATCTGATTAATTTTTCTTAATCCCAAAGCTCTAACAGTACCCCGCTGGTCAGGTTTTATCCCAAATCTTGACTTAACAAGCTTAACTTTAATTTTAGCCATAACGCTACCATCCTATTATTGTTTAGAATACTTCCTGTATGCTTTTCCCTCTTCTCTTGGCAGTCTCTTTAATACTCATCATATTCTGAAGACCATTCAAAGTTGCCTTACATACATTTATCTTATTTTTTGAACCGATTACTTTAGCCAGAACATTCTGAACACCGATAACATCCATTACAGATCGAACAGCTCCACCAGCTATAATACCAGTTCCGGGTCTTGCCGGCTTCATAATAACCCTTGAACTTTTAAATTCTCCGATTATTTCATGTGCTATGGTGTGTGTACTTGTAACCTTAATATTTATCATGTTCTTCTTAGCCTGAGTACTTGCTTTAGATATTGCATCTGAAACCTCATTAGCTTTACCGAAACCAATTCCGATATTACCTTTTTGATCTCCTACAGCAACAAGAGCAGAAAAACTAAACCTTCTACCACCCTTTACTACCTTGGCAACTCTACTTAAATTAATTATCGCTTCTTTTAACTTCTTATCCTCTTCAAAAGAGGCATCGTGCATTTTAGCTTTCATTTCATCCATTTTGATTAACCTCTGAGTTTATAATTTAATACCATTTTCTCTGATCGAATCAGCAAGAGCTTTAATCTTACCTGTGTACAGATATCCGTTTCTATCAAACACAACAGTCTCAACTTTAAGCCCTTTTAATTTGTCGGCTATATCTTTACCAACCAACTTGCAAGTATCAATATTAAGAGCTTTGTCAAGTTTCATACTGGATGCAGAAGCCAAAGTATTTCCTGTATTATCATCAATAACCTGAACATAAATGAATTTATTACTTCTAAATACAGTCAATCTAGGTTTCTGAGAAACACCAAAAATCTTCTTTCTGATTCTAAGTTTAGCTCTTCTTCTTCTTGCTTTAAGCACTTCTATCTTATTCATCCTAACCTCACATTATTTTTTAGCAGATTTACCGGCTTTTCTTCTGATAACTTCATCAGAATACTTAACACCCTTACCCTTATACGGTTCAGGAGGTCTCTTCCCTCTTATCACCGATGCAACGTGACCTACCAACTGCTTATCAGTACCGGAAATTGTCAATTTTGTATTCTCTTCGACTACAATCTTGATCCCTTCTGGAATTGGAAAATCAACCTGGTGTGAATAACCAAGATTTAAGATAAGTTTAGATCCCTGCACAGCAGCCTTATAACCTGTTCCATTGATCTCAAGTTTCTTTTCAAAACCTTTAGATACACCAAGAACCATGTTATTCAACATAACTCTATAAAGACCATGTAAAGATTTCGTCTGTTTCAACTCATTCTTTCTATTAAGAATCAATTCATTTTCTTTTGACTCTATAGTAATTACAGGATTATATGATAAATTTAACTTACCTTTCTGACCTTCAACAGTCACCTCTGTAGGTCTTACGTTAACTTTCACATTAGCCGGTATAACGACCGGCAATTTACCTATTCTAGACATGTGTTTATCCCCACGTATATTTTAATTTTCTCTCAGTATAGCCCGAATATTCAAATAATAGGTTATATATAACAGTTTGCTGGTTTTGTCAAGTTATTTACCATACATAACACAATATTTCACCGCCAACCTTTCGTTCAACCGCTTTCTTACCTGTTGTAACTCCAGTTGATGTTGAAACAATTACTGTTCCCATTCCATTATAAATTCTCGGCATATCTGCATAACCCTTGTAAACTCGTCTACCCGGTTTACTTACTCTATCGAGACCCCTTATTGAGGGCTCATTTTTATCGTTATACTTTAATATCAACTTAACCTGATTTTTATTATCATCAGATATTTTCTTGAAATTTTTTATATATCCCTCATTTTTAAGGATCTTAATTATCTCAAGTTTTTCATTTGAAGTATAAAGGGATACGCTCTCATGCTTAGCCAATGAAGCATTTCTTATTTTTGTTAACATATCACCAATAGTATCATGACAAGCCATTTACATCTCCTTTTTTATATTACCAGGAAGCCTTAGTAACGCCCGGTAACTCACCTTTATTAGCTAAACTTCTAAAGCAAATTCTGCACATATCGTACTTTCTCAAATATCCTCTCGGTCTACCACAGATAGGACATCTATTATGCGCTCTTACTTTAAATTTAGGTTTCAATTTTGACTTTTCAATCATTGCTTTTCTTGCCATTTTATTCTCCTATTTCTTTGTAAAAGGCATATTGAATTTTTCTAACAACTTCTTTGTATCTGCATCATTTCTGCTGTTTGTAACAAAAGTTATATTCAAACCTCTAACAGAATCGATTTTATCGAAGTCGATCTCCGGGAATATAAGCTGCTCTTGAACGCCCATAGAGAACGTTCCTCTTCCATCAAAACCTGAAGCCTTAACACCTTTAAAATCTTTTACTCGAGGCAAAGCGATGTTTATAAGTTTATCAAGAAAGAAATACATATTATTATTTCTCAATGTAACCTTACACCCGATCTCCATATCCTCTCTTATTTTAAAACCGGCTATAGATTTTTTTGATTTTGTCTTAATAGCCTTTTGACCAGCTATCAAAGAAAGATCAGAAACAGCAGCTTCAATCTTTTTCTTATCAAGAACAGCCTCTCCAACACCCATACTTAAAACAATTTTTTCAAGTTTAGGTATCATCATAGAATTTTTAAAATCTTTTTTTAATTCATTATATATTACGTCTTTGTAATATTTTTTTAATCTTGGTTCTTCCATTGCTTACAACTCCTAATCAATTGCTGCATTACATTTCTTGCAGAATCTGACTTTTTTACCGTTTTCTTCTTTAAACCCGACTCTTGTTTCTTTCTTACACTTTGGACAAATAACCATAACTTTAGAAACATCAAGAAAAGCCTCAACTTCAGTGATACCACCCTGTTGATTTTCTTTAGACTTCTTCATTGTTTTTTTTACGATGTTAACACCTTCAACGAGAACTCTACCGTCTTCTCTATCAACCTCGATTACTTTACCGGTTTTGTTAATATTTTTACCGGCAATAACCTTTACAGTATCATCCTTCTTTATCTTTTTAAATTTTAACATTCAACAACTCCTTAACTACAATACTTCAGGAGCTAAGGAGATAATTTTCATATAATCCTTATCTCTTAATTCCCTTGCTACTGGACCAAAAACACGAGTACCTTTAGGGTTATTATTAGCATCAATGATAACTAAAGCATTATCATCAAACTTAATATAAGAACCGTCTTTTCTTCTATACTCTTTTGCCTGTCTAACAATTACTCCTTTAACAACGGATCCCTTCTTTATAGGACCATTAGGAATAACCTGTCTAACAGAAACAACAATAACATCACCAACACCGGCATACCTTCTGTGGGAGCCGCCGATAACTTTTATACATTTAACCATTTTTGCGCCGCTATTGTCGGCAACTTTCAATACTGATTCTTGTTGTATCATTCAGTTCCCCCTATTTAGCCCTACTAAGAATTTCTACAAGTTTCCAGGTTTTGTCTTTACTTATAGGTTTAGTACTCTGTATTGTAACTACATCGCCAATATTACATTCGTTCTTTTCATCATGAGCTTTAAATTTCTTTGATCTCTTAACATATTTTTTGTAAAGAGGATGCAATTTGTTGTATTCTACTTTTATAACAACAGTCTTATCCATTTTATTGCTCACAACAACACCATTCATTGTCTTAATAATCTTGTTATCACTCACTTTAGAACTCCATTACTTTAATTTGGACTTGATTTTTTCGTTCTTCTTTTCTTGGAGAATAGTATTAATTCTCGCAATATCTCTACGTAAATCTTTGAATCTTGCCGGATTCTCAACAACGCCGAGAACCTTTTTGAATCTTAAGGAGTGAAGTTCCTTCTTAAGCTTATCAAGCTCAGCAATCAACTCGTTATCGCTTTTGTCTCTTATTTCTTTTGCTTTCATTTTCAACTCCGTTAGTTATTACAACGTTTCTCTTTT
>JBFZEO010000406.1:0-2909 GCA_041306845.1 Spirochaetota bacterium | reverse complement strand
AAAAAAATCGACTAACGAATCTGTAGGAAATGTCTGTTTTTAGTGTCTCAAACCCACATATAATGCGGTTTTAGGACATCAAATGCGGGTTTTCCTACAGTTTCATTATACCACGTCATTGAAGTAATTTCATAAAAAACACCTCTTATGTCAAACATAAATACACTATACTTTGTATATTGATGAGATACCATTTTATTTGCAGTACCGCTCAAACATTTCCCTGATCTTGTCCTGCCATATTTCACGGAAATCGTCCGGTCCGACCACCTCGGCATCGGGACCAAAAAGCAGCACTTTACCGAGTATTTCATCATAATGTTTCACCGGTATTGTAAACTGGATAAATTCGCCTTTATCGGGATCTGTCCCATTCTCCACAGTCTGCATGGTGTGGAATGTTTGATTGCGCGTTATAACACGAGCTGTCTCGTAAAACCGGATAATTACCTTCCGCGAATCCTCACCGGAGGATGAATTCTTGAATATCCCAAAATTGTCATTAAGGTATTGCTTGAGAAAATCCGGAGTGAGTTTGTTTTCATAATCGATTTCGGTAATTATAACCGACGATATTCTCGAAAAATTAAAGATTGTCGGATTGTTTAGGAATGAAAGATGCCCGATTAAAAACCAGTTTCCTTGATAATTTATAAGTTTGAGCGGTTCAACAAGGAGTTCTTTGGTCTCATCATTTTGATTAGTATATTTTATCTGGATTTTTCTCTGGATCTTAAAGCTCTCAAAAATTTTCGTTAAGGAGTCTTCATTAACAACCTCAAATTGTGAGAGTTCATACTCGATTTTCTCTGCGATTGCAAGATTGCTTTTACTGATAAATTTCCTGAACCCTTCATCGATCTCTTTAGATACGAATGGGACGTAGTTAAATGATTTTATGATACTCTTAAGGAATGTATAATTCATGAGGAGTTTTTCATTCATTCCGATAAAGAACTCAAACGGCGACTTATAGATATATCCCTTTTTTTTATATGAATACTCAATCGGAGCATTAAGCATAGATTTCATATAAGCAATATAATTCTTGATTGTTCTGGGTTTTATGCCGCACTCTTCTTCTATCTGCCTGGTTGTAACTTTACCGTAAAAACGGATCATGGAGTCTATATAACAAAATTTATCTATTTCTACCATTCTGGATCTCCTTTTTTTTAAAAATACCGTAAAATATTATCCTGTTTTTGTTAACAAGTCAAAATGAATTAGATTATTTCTTTAGGGCACCTCTAATAACCTGCTTTGTATTTCAAACAAAGTAGTTTTTCTCATAGACGAGAAGCTGAATCCGCAGCATAATCTGTTTATGTGGGGACTCCAGCGACGAAGTATATGAGAAAAAGAACGAGTATGAAACCAAATGAGGTTATTAGAGATGCCCTTTAGAATCCAATTTTTTTTACTGATTTATTCTTTAACTGTGCCTCCTCGTTAAGCTCTTTTATTATCTCGGCAGCACTTATTATTTCGTTGCCAAATACGGCGTTTTTTTGATAGACAACTTTAAAATCTCCGGGAGTAAGATATTTTATTGAGTTCAAGGACTCGATCTGCTTTTCATCGGGAATGGCTCCATTCAACTTACCGAAAAACAGTTTGTAAAAAAAGCCGACTCCGGATTGATTGAGATAATCAAATTCGATCTTAATGTTAAATCTTCTTGTCGCGGCGGTATCAACATTCTCAAAGAAATTAGTCGCACAGAGGAGTATCCCGTTATGATTTTCCATCCTCACGAGAAGTTCATTAACCTGAGTTACCTCCCAGCTCCTTTGGGCATTCCCCCGATTGGCAAGTAGCCCGTCGATCTCGTCGATAAAAAGGATTGCCCTCTCCCGTTCTGCCTCCTTGAACGCCAGAGCTATATTCTCCTCTGTTCCTCCGACATATTTGTCGAGAATGTCACTTGCTGTTTTTATGATGAGTTTACGGTTGAGTCTGCGGGCAATGTATTTTGCCATCTCTGTTTTGCCGGTTCCCGGAGGTCCCCACATGAGTACGTTCATGTTCTTGATCCCGATTTTATTCTCTTCCCAGGCTGAGTTGAACCGATCGAGCAGTATGAGGTAACGGGCAAGATCCCCCTTGATATTCAGTCCGTCTATGGAGTATCCATTAAAATTCGGTTCTTTGTTGGAATGGGCCGAAACTGACCTACCGGTAAGCAGGTTGATATATGAATTGAGAGAATTTTCAATAACTGCCATTAAATCCTTTTTATCAGCATTCGCTCCGCATACTCTTACACAGTTTTCAACAGCCTTTGCAATAAGCCCTGCATTAACCTGATATTTATCGGTAAGATAGTTCAGGGTATCATCATCAAAAAAACCGGCATGTACCGATCTCCCGAGACTGTTTTTCCAAATATTTTTCCTTTGGCTAAATGAGAAATCCTGGAACTCAATACAGTAATCAAATCTTCTTTTGGTTGACTCATCAAGATTGTATGCATTGTTTATAACCCATATCTGATTATATGTGAGTTCATCGAGGCAAGAGTTGACAATTCCTTTCTTTTTTTCATCCGTTCCTTGACTGAAAAACCCATCTTCATGAGACGATAGAAAACCGTCAGCTTCATCGGTTATCATAACACTCGGTTCATCGTAGGCAATAGCTTTAAATGCATATAATCCTTGCAGACGGAATTTATCATCGTCATAATTTCTTTCATTATCCTTATTGAGCTGTTTGAGCTCATATGTCTTGAATTTATGAGATTTACAGATAGATCGTGCAAATTCGGTTTTTCCGGTACCAGGCTTGCCGTAAAGAAGTATTTTGAATCCGCGCTCGCTATTTCCGGTCGACCCAAGTATCTTTTCTACCATAAAAAGGTCTTTTTTATCGATAGCAAAATCAGCAATATCAATAGTTTTTTCCTC
>JBFZEO010000405.1:0-5585 GCA_041306845.1 Spirochaetota bacterium | reverse complement strand
CAAATAAGATTAGAGATTTGAAGTTAAGTGCGACAGAAGAGCAAATAAAGAAATATATTATTCAGTCTAAAATTTATCAGTATGATGATAATATAAAGAAAATTGTAGATAATAAAGAGTTTGATAAGTTGTATTTCTATGAGTCCGGTACAACTGTTTTGGGTTTCATTAAGGATGATAATGTCATAAAACTATTCTTTTCTTTTGATTTTGATAAAACCACATAAAAAAAGTTGCGGATTTAACCGCAACTTCTTTTATCACCTACAAACTTCCAACATCACCTTTTATGTTGCTGGGATCGCTTGATCCGACATAGTAAACTCTCATACCATACGCAGGAATTCCATTCACACTAAAAGAACTGTAGTTGCCGTCGTTTATAGCGGCGTCAGTCTTGCCCGATGCCCCTATCACAGGATAGATGTTCGCTTTTGTTACTCCGGAGTTCGTAAGGGTTAGGTTTACTGAGACTGCGCCCGGAGTCAGATTGAAGAGGACTATAGTCTCGTCGCTGCCGTTTTTCTTTGTGTAGGCGATCACGCGTGGATTGTTTGTGGTCAGGGTCTTGTAGCTGCCTGTTCTCAGTGAGGAATGGGCGAGTCTCGCACGGATCAGATATCTGTACCAGCTCAGGATAGACTCGCTGTTAGCTGATAATGTGTCGTGATTTGTCCAGTTGTAAGCTCGTCTGTGCCGCACATCGCCGGACTCACCGCTTGCTGTCATCCCGATATCATTGCCGTAGTATATAAACGGAGTTCCCGGAGAGAGGATGTTGATAGCCTCGGCGAGCAGTGCTTTGTTCTTGCTTCCGCTATATTGAGTCACGGGACGCTCACTCACGTTGTCGTGGTTGTTGAGGAATGTGGCGGGTCTTGCCCATGACGGGTATGTTGCTGATGAACTGTACTGGCTGTTGTACTGATTGGTAATGAATGAAGCGTTGCTTTGACCTATACTGCTTATCACGTTATATGCAAATGGGAAGTCGAAACACATCTGAAACTCAGAGTCCGCTGTTGAACCGTAATACTTTTTTATGATATCAAAATCGGTCCACGCTTCGCCGACCATCATCTTGCTGCTGCCGGAAGAGTCGTAAGAGTCAATCAGATCTTTTCTGAACGATTTGAAATAGTCGTGTGTTTCTGACTGATCCTGATATCCGGAGGCTCCGTTTTCATATAGATAACGTACAGCATCTATTCTCACCCCGTCAAATCCGGCATCGAGCCAGTATTGCGCAACGGACTTTATAGTTTTTTGGACCCATGGGAGTTCAAAGTTGAGATCGGGCATTCCGCTCCAGAATATGCCGAGATAGTAACCTGGCGTTCCTGATCCGGAGTAGTACCACGGATTTGTCCCGAAAATGTTCCAACCGGTCGGGCTTGTTTTAGACCACACATAAACATCTTTGTAATTATCTGTTTTTGATCTGGATTTGATAAACCACGGATGATCAGACGATGTGTGATTGGGAACAAAATCAAATATTACTCTGATTCCCCTTTGATGAGCCTGTTTAAGGAGTTCTGTCACATCATCTTTAGTTCCGAAGAGCGGATTTATATCGAAGTAATCTGTTGTATCGTAACCGTGCATATTGTCGTTGGTGTATGAGCATTTGAAAATGGGTGACAGCCAGATAGCATTGATGCCGAGGTCTGTGTTTGTGGCAGAGTTGCCGTCATTCAGAGTGTCGAGTTTATTTATTATTCCCTTGAGATCGCCTATTCCATCAGAGTCGGAGTCTGCAAAAGACTTAACCCATATGTGGTAGAACACTGCGTCTTTGTACCACTCTTTACTGTTGGTGTTAACTTGCGGTGTCAGTGCGCCCGGGATTACTAGGTCTGCCGGAGAGACAAGCGGTTCCGGGTAGTTAGATTTTTCGTCGTTGTCGTCGTTCCCAGAGTCTCCGTTACCTGTGGTGCAGCCTGTGACGGTTATCAGCAGGAATAATATAAATGTTATTATTAATTTCAAAAGTTAACTCTCCTCGATATCGATTGATAAGGGAAAGTTAACTATTTATCTTAAAAAGGTCAATAGGGTATTAATACCCTATTGAGGTTCTATTATTGTATAAATTTATTCAGATTATTTGATTCTTCCGACAATTTGTTCATCATAGAGTCCATATCTGACATTACCTGATAAAATGTTGTATATGAATTCTTTATCGTCTCAAGATCCTCAAGAACCAGTTCCCCTTTCTCATTTACTGTATTTATACTGGTTATCAGATTTGTAACAAGCGGAGTTATTTTCTCAACCTCGATAGCCGTTTGTGATGATAGTTTATCAACTTCATGAGCAACTATGGCAAACCCTGTACCTGCCTCTCCGGCCCGAGCAGCCTCTATGGAGGCATTTACCGAGAGGAGATGGGTCTGATCTGAGATCTCAGTTATGGAGTCTACGATTGGGGTAAAGTCTTTTGCCATATCGAGGAGTTTGTTGTTTGAAGTCCCAACATTTTTTAGAACATCGTTTGTCAGTGAGAATGAGTTAGTTATCTCAGCAAATATAAGTTTTATGTTTGTAACTTTTTCTTCCATCTGCTTAACAGATTGTGTCAGTTTCTCTATAACGGATTGGATCGCATTGGTTTTACTTGTCAGCTGATCTTCCACATAAAACATACAATTTATTTTTGAGTTAGTTCCGGTGAGGATGGCAAGCGCCATGTCCTCACAGTTTTTATAACCGCACGATCGGCAGTTTTTAAAATCCTCAGGTTTTCTCTTATTCATATCGAGGTAGATTTTATCGATATCTTCCTGTTTGAAAGTCGGTTTTGAGAATTTATAATCCTTTCTGTCATATTTTCTTGCAAATGGATTGTTTGCCAGTTCCTTAGTGAGTTTAGCTCTCTCTTTCAGGAAATTGGCTTCCCCCTTAAACTTCTTTTGCTGTTCGGCAATCCTTTTGTTTATGACTTCATCAACCTCATCTTGAGTGAGTATCTTTAGGGTCGCCGGACCGAAGTTACACCCTTTTTCACAGTTAAGAACATCGACGAGGAGCGGAACACTTTTGCCATCTGCCAGATTTTTTGAAAGCTCCTCAAAATATTCATCATAAATTATTTCGCCTTCAATCTTTCTGATCTTAAGCGGTGCGTTCATATCACGGATTACAGTATCTTTCAGTCCGCCCGGTCTTGAGAAGTTTACCGCTCTTTCGGCTTCGAGTTCGTCAAACCGTCCTTCAGGCAGCTCCGCAACCGTTGTCCTTTTACCGTCCATATATTTCTGCAGTGATTTGAATGTTATGTTGTAGTTTATATATTTATTTGTGTTCGGATCTTTAAACTCTGCTGATTTCGCTATGCACGGTCCCAGAAAGGCGATCTCACCTGTGAATCCTTTAACCTCACGGAGATATCTTGCCGTTGCCATGGCAGGGCTGTCTACCGGGGCGAGATATGGTATAAGTTCCGGTCTATACATCTCGATATATTTTACTACAGCGGGACACGGCTGTGAAATTACGCATTTGGGATTATTCTTTTTTATATATTCTATGTATTTTAGGACTGTTATCTCAGCCCCGAAACTTACGTCATAAACTTTTTGCGCCTTAAAATTATTTTTAAGGAAATAGATAACTTTTTTGAAGTTATCGCCCCACGATCCGACAACAGAAGGTGCAATGATAAAAACGAGATTACTATGAGGTTTATTTAAAAATTCCGGAGTATCATCTTCATAGTATCTTGCCTCGGAGAGGCAGGCATCCACGCATTTACCGCAGTCGATACATCCTTCCGCTATGATGGTGACATGAGTCGGATCCTTTGCCGCATCATTACAAAATTTTACAGGACATACAGATATACATCTGTAACATTTTATACATTTTTCAGGATCAATCATCACATAACTCATATCATCACCTTTTAGTAAAATATAATAGAATATAGCATATATTTCGGCACAATGACTATATAAATAAATAGTTAGAATAAAGTTGATTTAGAAATAAATAAAATTGTATAATATGGCGAAAGGGGGCGTTTGTGAATAAAATAATCTTATTGTTGTTGATTTTAATTTGTATGTTGTTTTCTGCATGTAAAAAAAGTGCAGATTCTGATGTTTCTGATGCCGGTGAGAATGGGGCGGTGTCTATAAATTTTGAAACTATTAAAAAGGCAGTTGACAGTGCACCGCAGCTAAATCCTGAGATCGCTGTCTACATCTCCATTCTCCACAAAAACTATATAAATAATCTGTCAATTGACCCGAACTCTACTACCGAAGAGGCTCAGATGAAACTCTATGATGATGGGAGAAAACAGTTTTTTGCATCGATAAAATTTACCGAGAAAGAGTATGATGACTATTTTAATGCAAATATGGGGGATATTAACGATTATATTCAGAGTCATCCTGATTTAATGGATTTTTTGACCATTCTAAAATAGGCTCATTGGTCAGCTATTGGTTATTTTTTCAAAAAAGGATTTTATTACTATTTTTTATTAAAAAAGGGGATTTTATGAAGAAGAAATGGATTTTGTGTTTTATGGCGTTTTGTGTTCTGTTTTTGTCTGCCGGAGAGAATGGAAAAAATGTAAAAAAAACAGGGAAGAACTATCCTCGTATCGGGGCAGACTGTGTTACTTTTAGGATATCTGCTCCGGAGGCTGTATTGGTGAGTATTGCCGGACAGTTTAACGGCTGGAATGAACAGGCTACTCCGATGTTAAAAAAAGATGACGGTACCTGGGAGATTGTTTTAGATCTGAAAAAAGGAGCCCGTCACAGGTACAAATTTATTATTGACGGGATGTGGGTTTTTGATCCGGATAATCCCGATACCGAGCCGGACGGCTTCGGCGGAAACAATTCAATAATATATGTTCCAAAAGGCGGTAAATAATGAGAAAAGTAATATTTATATTTACGTTAATAGTCACGTCTTTTTATGTGTTTGCAGATAAACTAACAGATAATGTTAAAGTTAAAAGATTGCCGAACGGGCTGAAAGTTGTAGTGAAAGAGATGAAGGATTCCCTTGCTGCATCTGTTGAGGTCGGGTATCGGGTGGGATTTAACAACTCTTTTGACAGTGATTGTATCGAGATGCCCCATTTTGTTGAACATATGCTTTTTAAGGGAACCTCTGATTATCCTAAGGGTGAGATAACAAGACGGATAATCGAATGCGGCGGCAGTCTGATTGCATATACATCGGATTATTCTACAGTATATCATCAGGTGATCCCATCGTTGAATGTAGAAGAAGTTTTAAAGATTGAGGCTTCAAGGATGACCGACTCAACATTTGATCCCAAAGAGATAGATTTGGAAAAAAATGTTATTTTGTCTGAGATAAGATATTACGCAAATGATACGAAAAATAAATTCTGGTACGATTTTTATAAAAAGATTGGGCTTCCAATTTTTGTTTACTATGAAATGGACAAGCGTCTTGAGCACATCAAATCTATAACCCGGGATAGTGCTTACAGTTTTTATAAGAAGTATTATAGACCGGATAACGCTGTTGTGGTAGTTACGGGCGGAGTCAGGGCGGAGGATGTTTTTGCGTTGTGCGAGAAATATTTT
>JBFZEO010000402.1:0-3043 GCA_041306845.1 Spirochaetota bacterium | reverse complement strand
ATTTATGTTGATGACGAGAGGAAACTCAATGTTTATAAGAGTGATGTTGAGAGGGCTTTGCGGGATGGTGATCTGGTTGTCAGGGATTGGAAGGAGGAATCTGTTTTTTTTCAGATGATAGAGTCTCAGGAGTTTGTGTATCTTTTTATTTACGGGATATTTATAATCCTTTCCGGATTTATTATCGTTAATTCTATTGTGATGATTGTTCATGAGCGGATTAGGGAGATCGGTATCATGGGATCGCTTGGGATGAGCGGAGGGGAGATCACTCTTTTGTTTTTTATCGAGGGGGTGATGATGAGTCTGGCTGGTGTGGTTGTCGGCGGGATTTTGTCGGCAGTTTTTACTTTTTATTTTTCCTTTGTGCCGATTGATCTGACGAGTTTTATGGGGAGTATCGATATGCCGTTTGCTAACGTGATTTATTTTGAGTTTTCATTGCGTTCAATAAGTTTTGGTATGCTTTTTAGTTTGATTTTAACGGGGGTTATGACTATTTTCCCAACTATCAGAGTTGTTAGGATAGAACCGATCGAGGCGATAAGGGGATGATTTAGAAGTGTCCTTTAGTTTATCTGATCTTTGAAATTATATAGTTATCCCGAACTTCTCTTTGCAATGGATTTGATGGGTGGTGTTTTTTTGTCTTGACGGCAGTAGTTGTTGATTGATTCGGTTAGTTGGGGGGCGGATAGGGGGGGATTATGCTGATTTTTAGGAGAGTTTGGTTGGAATCATACTTTCTTATGATATAATCCGGAACTTCTTCCCTCATATGTGGGGACTTTTTGACCCATTCCATCGTTGCAGCTTTACTTTTTCGCCAGATGCCGTAGGTACTCAATATAAATCTATGCAGCCTCAACTTATCATACTCTGCAAAATTCCTCAAAAAAATCCGCAGCATAAAACGGAGCACCGCCGCCTTGCTCCTCAGATTGAAATCTCCCTGTAGCTTAAATAAAAGATTCTTAAATCTATATTTTAAAGCGACCTCCATATCGCCGCACTGCTTCGGTTCAATCGGGAAGTGAACCTCACTCAATTTAAAATTTGCCCTTTCAATAAAATGATAACTCAAAAGAAAGATTTCATTAATTACTGAAACATAGGATCTATCCTGTTTTGAACAATAATCGGATAATTTTCCCTCCAGATCCTCATCAATTTTAAAATGAAATCTTATATACTCATCGCTCATAAATCACCTCCTACATTAATTAAATGAAAAGAGATGAGATTTCGATTAATAAAATGAAAATAAAATACAAAAATGGAGATAAAAATGTTAAAAAAACTACTATTTCTAATAATGCTGAATGTTACACTTGCCTCGACGGCTGTAACTACGGATTTTCTCATTGGACAACTCGACAGCAACGAGGTCTTTACAACTGCTAAATATGACGGAGAGATGATAATATTTAACCAGGGCAAAACCTACATTAAGAAATTTATGAGCTGGGGTAAAGGGAGAGATAACTTCTTTATAGAATTCATAAATAGTGATGATAGAGGAACACGCTACCTTAAACTTGACGGCAAACTCTACTATTACAAGGATGATGAAAAAGAGGTTATCCCTATAGTCGATCATATGTTGAAAGACTCAATGATGGGAAGCGATTTATCATATGAAGACACTATAGATAACACTAAGATTGCAGATCTGTATGACGGACAGATAATCGAGGAAACCATTTTTTCCGGCGGGAATTATAATGGCAGACCAGTATATGTATTGTCGCTCACGGCAAAAACGCCATTGACAATCGACAAAACAAAACTGCAGAATGAGGTTCTTAAAAATATAAGAAGCAAAAAAAGACTCGAGTCCGCACAAAAAACAATTTCGGAGTATTACGAAGATACCGGAAACGAATATAAATTAAAACTTTTACCGGACGATACCCAAGCTCGCCTAAAACTTCATTATAAACTTGCGGCGATGGGCCTTCTTAAAGGCGCCCAGTACGGAAGGCAAATTTGCTATATTGATAAAGAGACTTTTGTTTCTCTCAAAACTGAGATGTACACAATATCCGGTAGCGATAAAATAAAAGAGATTTATTCTTTAAAATATGAGAAAATAAACAACAGATATTTCACAACATCTTTTGAGATGAGAGATTTGTCGAGGGATAATTCAAAGACAACATTTCACATGAAGAATGTAGAACTTGACATAAAACTGGATAATAATATATTCAGTATACGGAATTTACAGAAATAACTCTTGATAAAAGCGCCTCTTGCAGGAGCCTCAACAGAAGGAATCTTATGAAAAAGTATATTTTTCTTACAATTTTTATATTTTTGAATCTCCTCTTGAATGCGGAGTACATTAATCTGACATTCAATGGAGAAAATACATTCAAAACAGCCTTTAGACGGACAACCGCATATGTGGGGAATGGATTTGGTGCATTCAACTACGGCATAAACGATCTGGCGAATCTCAGGATCAAAGCGGACATCGGCGACTACCTTGACTTCGTTGTATCGTTCAACATCTCGCTTCTCACCGGGATCTACACAGATAATTACAAAATGCTATATTTCGCAAAAGAGGCGCCATCTTCCATAGAGAATAGAACCGGTTTTATATCACTTCCGTTTTATTATTCATCCACATATGTGGGATCTTTTGATCTTGACCGGCTCTATTTTAAGCTAAGTTTCAGATATGCAGAACTTGAAACAGGACTCATAAGGATTCCGGGTGGACTCGGAGCCATTTTCAAGCCGGGAGACTTTATCAACGAGATTAATCCGGTCAATCCCGATGCGAGAGTTGCCGGCAAACTCGGATTTATTGCACGATTTTATCCGTCTCCGATCACAAGGATCACACTATTCGGATTGGCATCGGACAATCCCGTCGAGGAGCGCGGATGGGGATCGAAATTCGGAGTCTCATTCAACGCCTACGTAAAACGCGTGAATATGGAGTTTACCTATCTATTTCTTTTGCCAGAGAGCGAATACAACAAAGACCCTCTGAAAAACGGTCGTCCTGCCTCAACGAATAACGACTTTA
>JBFZEO010000400.1:0-9513 GCA_041306845.1 Spirochaetota bacterium | reverse complement strand
GAATATTTAGCGGAATGCCGCATCCCGTATCTCGTACAGCAATTTCAATATAATCCCCCTCAACTAATTGAAAACCCGTGGAATTACAATAATCTGCGTCTAAGTAAACGTTCGTCATTATTATAGAAAGCACTCCCCCATTAGCCATAGCATGAGACGCATTAATTCCTAAATTAATAAAAACATTTTGTAATTGCGCATAATCTCCAATAACATAGGTTGATTCTGCATTGTTTTTTAAATCAATTTCTATACTTTTATCGATTGTTCCTCTCAGTATCGATATTGTATCCTGTATTACATCTATCATGTTTACTGATGTGGATAATTTTTTCCCCTTTCTGGCGAATGATAAAAGTTTTTTTGTCAGATCAGCCGACCTTAGAGCTGCTTTACGTATTGTTTCAACATACCCTAATGATTTTTCATCTATTGTTTTGGATTTATGTAAAAGTTCACTTGAGGTTAAAATTGCTGAGAGCATATTATTAAAATCGTGGGCAACTCCCCCTGCCAGCTGACCAATGGCATCCATCTTCTGACTATGACGTAATTGTTCCGTTAATTTCGCCTGCACATCCTCTGCCTGTTTTTTAGATGTAATATCCATAAGAATACCCTGAAAAAATAAAATATTACCGGACTCATCTTTCCTAATCCATGTTCTATCATCAACCCAATGAATTTCTCCATCTTTACCAACAATTCTATACTCCTGATTATACTCGATCAAACCTTCGCTAAGATTCTTAGCTATTTCATCATTAACCCATTGTAAATCATCGGGATGAATAATATTTCCAAATAAAATCTCACCGGAGTAAAAATCATCAATGGTATATCCAAGGAAAGAGAATATATTTTCTGAAACATACTCAACCGGCCAGTTTTCTTCTGCCCTCCATAAAAAAGCATAAGCTGGGGAGTGATTTATTATAAAATTCAGATTATCAAGTTTTTCGTATGATCTCTTAAGCTCTTTTTCTGATTCTTTAATGTCTGTTATATCCGAAAATACTATTACCCCTGCAATTATCGCCCCTTCTTTATTCTTTACCGGAGCCCCATTTAACGAAATCCAGCACCTTGCACCATCACGTCTTTCGATAATCATCTCCTGATTATAAAATTCTTCACCTAAAGTAACTACCCTTATAATAGGATTTTTATCTATCTCCCACAATTCACCATTAGGGTAATAAGTTTTAAAATCAACAATATTTAATTGCTCTAAAGAGATTTTAAGTTGACTCTCTCTGCTCATTCCAAGTATTTGAATTGCCTTATTATTTACAAGTTTCATTTGAGCATCAGGAGCATCAGCAATCATTATTCCTGCCGGATTTTGTTCCAATGCTGCCGATAGTAATGCAGTGGCCTTTTCTGTTTGGACCAAAGATTCTGACTTTGCCTTGTTAGCAGCCTCAGCCTCTTCTTTTTTCAGCGTGAGATCATTATTCAAATTTTCCATAGAATTAACAGCTTTTACCAAATTCAAAATGATATAAATAAATACGGCCGATAAAAGAATCAATAAAAATATCTGTTGATATATTCTTGGTTTAGATTTTTCTATCACCTCATCTACGTCTGTCTGTATGGATACAAAGATAGAGGATTCACCTACAAAAGAGAAACTTCTCACTTTCTCATGTCCATCAATAAAACTCTTATTTATATCAAAAAATGGCTTGCCCTTCCCTACAACCGGCGGTAATTTTTCAGACGATATTGAAAGATTAAGATCAAGCGGTTTGCCGCCATATATACCGCTATAGATAACCCCATAATAATCTGAAATATATATTAGGGATTTTTCTCCAAGTTTTAATTTGCGGAATATCATAGAGAAATAATCCGGATTTAATGAGACAAGTAAAACTCCGTCAAAATCTCCATTTTTATTTCTTAAAAGCAGACTTACCGGAATATACCATTTTCCGGTGACTCTTCCTAACAGCGGTTTGCCAATTTTTATAGACGGATCAATATTATTCTTATGATATATAAAGAAATCCCTATCTCCACTATATGTTGATGTAAAATGTTTCTGATTAGTCAATCTAACATTACCATCAGAATCTATGATCGAGATAAGATTGAACAAGTCTGGACGCGATGAAACAGTAGTTTCAAGAATTAATTGCATCTCATTGTTATTTATCCCATATTCATAATTTCGCCTTACCGATAAAAGCTGGCTTTCAATCTGTGACAATACCACGGAAACATGCTCTTCTAAAACCAGAGCAAGATTCTGATTATTAGTTTTTACACCATCCAGCTCTATTCCCACTTTTTGTTTAATATCAGATATCGCCGTAATCCATGTTACAGCAACAATTACTATTCCAAACAACATGAATCTTCTTGCAATATTTTTATTCAGCTTCAATCTGTCATAAAACATTAATCCCTCAGTATCAGAAAAACCATAACGTATTTCACCGATACTAAAGAATAGTTTACTTTCATAGATAATTCAACTGTCCTCAGACAATAGATATAACTATCTTGGATTGTTTAACTCTGAAATGGCAAGGTTTTAGTTGAATGGCACATTTGTCCGCAGAAGTGATATATTTACAAAGAAATGATTTTCTTTCAGCAACAATAAAGCATTTTAAGTACAGTCAATAATGATATTTTGAATATAAAATGGAACAAAAACCCGCATATGTTACTTTATAAATAATCTGAGATCAGTTTTGATAAACTTCCTTTATCCATTTTAAGATCATCTTTGATAACTTCTCAGAATCAATCAGACTTACCATATTATTATCGTTTATATTAAAATTAACGCCAATTTCTCTTTTGTTACAATCAATTCTTGTTATAATCGCCTTATTTACCTTGATTATAAAATTTGAGACATGAACCTTAATTATTATCAAATCCTTTAATGAGAAAAAATTACAAAGATTTTCATCCGATAGGGAAAATCCCATTCCATTGAGACTCAAGTCTTTTAACTTACAATCAACCTTGATTTCATAGGAAGAGTGTTTATTTATCTCCACTTTATAATCCATCATAGAAAGATTAACTCTTATATAAGATCTTACAACTTGATTATTTATGCTAAAAAACGGCTGTATCAGATTGGTTGCTGTTATATAAGCGTTGGAGCGGTCTTCAAGGTTTTTTTCTATGAATGGAATTCCCTCTGTTCGAAATACATTGGCAAGTTTATAATCAATAATATTGGTATGAACAAGAGATTTATAGGGAGATTTTTCCTTTATAACTTTTATCAGATCTCTTGAAAACATCAATCGGTCATTGAACATAACATTGTTTATTAGAAATATTTTGTCAAGATTATAAAAAAAGGCAGTTTCATCGTCATTAGAAGCCTCTGCTTTAGTCAGCTCATCCATCTTACCGCTTAATCCCTTGAGCAAGAGATCTCTCTTGAGAAACTCAACATGGTCATCATCTCCGATAATTGCCGGGATTTCAATCCATTTTATCATTTTAGGTCTGGAAACAACTTCCACATTCTTTGCCATAAAATATCCTATTTAAGGTATATTAGTAAACAATATGTAATGTGTCAATCAAATATTTACATTTATAATTGGCTTTGTCATCTAAGATTTCTTAAAGACTTTATTTCTTCAACAGCCGCATTTACAGCATCTTCAAATCTTCCTGAGAAATCAATATCCCTATTTGATATATTCAATACTTTTCTCCATTCTACTTTATCGACCGGTAAATGCCTGACTATATTATAAAGATTCTCTTTTCGGATCACCCTATAAGCAGGAACATCGAGTTCCTCCGCTATCTCCTCGCGCATATTATATATATGTTTCAAAATAACACGCTCATTCTTGTTGAGCTTTCCGCTATTTGGAGTCTTAAGATAGTTGTTTTCAGTGTCCTTAAATATTTCATTTTCGAGAATTTTATTCGCCTTGATAAATTGCTTTGTCATCCTTTTTATCGCCAGCATCTCATTAATCCTTTCTCTTACCGGGATAAGATAATGGACATCATCCGCCGCATAATCCAGCTGATCCTTACCGAGCGGGCGCCTGCTCCAGTCAGACATCTGAAAACGCTTGTTTTTATCAATCCGGGCACCGGTAAAAAAAGTTATCAGACCTCCGAGAGATTGATCCTCAAGCCCTATCAATTTTGCGCCGATTCTCAGATCGAAAATATTTCTGATATTAAACCCGCATGCATATTTTAGAAGGCGAACATCTATGTTTGCAGAATACATAACCTTCTCGATTTTCTCAGATTCAATAACCTCTCTAAGGGGATCTATATTACCAAGAGTTATCTTATCAACAAGAAAAATTTCATCCTCTGTTCCTATCTGCAGCAGGCAAAGATGAATACCGTATCTGTGAAGATTAAATTCGCCCTCAAGATCGAGAGCGATAATCCTTTTTGTTAATAACAAAGAGGACAGCTGTTCCAGTTCATGCCTGGTATCGATTAATTTATACATATAGATTATATCGAACTAAAGTCTTTAAATATCCAATAAAAAGTTAAGATTTTTTAACTATAATTAGATATCTTTCTTTATCCTCAATTAATTGTGCTGTTCTTGACATTTCTGCGTCAAGTTTGTAGATGAGTTTTGCTTCGTCAAGTTCCTCATTTATTTTTTCGAGACGCCCTTTGTAGAGAATGTACGGCTTCCCGCTATTGTAAAAATCCGGAGTTAAATCAATAATTTCCTTAATTGATTTAAAACCTCTGCAAGTTACAGCATCTGCATCAATGCTGCATTCCGATATGAGTTGGTTGACAACATTTACATTCTTCAAACCGAGCTCTTTGACTGCAAGCGACAGAAAACTGCATTTCTTGGGACTCTTTTCGTGGAGTGAGAATGTTGTTTTCGGGTAGACAATCGCCAGCAAAATACCGGGAAATCCGCCGCCGGAACCGAGATCAGCGATTTTTGCAAGACCATCAAACTGTTTATAAGGAGCAAGACAATCATAGATGTGTTCGAGAATGATTGTATCAGGATCAAGTTTTCGCGATATGAGATTTAAGTTTTCATTCTCACGAAGGAGGATTTTTAAGTATTTCTGGATAAGGACGAGCGAAGTTTCGCCTATGTCTAATGTTTTCATTAATTTGTTAAGAGTTGTGAACATATTTTCTCCGGTTTCTATCTATTTTTAAACTACGTTTTATGAATTAACATAAATCAGTAAAAGACCTTTTTGAAGACAAGTCCGTTTGGCGGCATTGTTATCCCGGCCTTTGATCTGTCTTTGTTCTGCAATATTTCTTTCATTCTTTCAAATGGAGCGTTTTTGTTGTGAAGGGAAATGAGAGTTCCTACTGTTACCCTTACCATGTTGTGCAAGAATCCTGATCCTTTTATTTTGATAATTATATCGTCTCCAAACCTTTCGCAATTAATAAAATCTATCCTTCTTATTTTTATTCTTGATTTATCCTGAACGGAACAAAGTGAGGTAAAATCGTGTTCTCCGACAAGATATTGTGCATATTTATTGAGTTTTTCGACATCGAGCGGCCGGTAATAGTGGTGATAATATCGCGTTTTTAGAGCGCTTATAAATTTAGAGTTGCATATGTGGTACCAGTACTCCCTCCCTTTAGCATCAAAACGCGCACTAAAACTATCCGGAACATATTCTGCTGATAAAACTCTTATATCCATGGGTAGTTTTGAGTTTATAGCAAGTACCCAGTTGTGTTCCTTGAGCATATCTTTGCTTGTGATAAAATTAACCACCTGTTCCTCGGCATGAACTCCTGTATCGGTTCTTCCGGCGCAGACCAAATCAACTTTTTTCCCTTCAATTTTTTCTATAGAGTTTTGCAGGTGTCCGGCGACTGTTATTGCGTTCTGCTGTTCCTGGAATCCGCAGTACATTGTCCCGTCATAGGAGAGTGATAATTTAAGATTTGCCATTAAGTGAATCTATATCCTTGTTGATTTTATCATAGAAATCTTTCGATTTATCAAGAATCTCTTTTGGCTTGTTAACATTAGATTTTCCCATTCCAAAGAGCTTGCCGTAAAGAAGTTTGGACTCATCGAGATCCTTAAGTCTTTGTTCCGTGTTTTCTGTTTCGCCGTGTAGATAACTCAGAGTTGCAATGAGGTAGGTAACTCCATCATATCCGTAGTCCTTGTCGAGATCAGGACCAAGCACCTTAAGATTTTCCATTACCTGTACTTTATTCTGATTTAGTTCGAGTGAATATTTATAGAAGAAAAAAGCCTTGCGGTAAAACATAGTAGAAAGATAATCAAAATACAATCCAGGCCTTGTTATGTTAAGATCCTCAAATAGATAAGCCGCTCTTATCGCACAGATTGCCTGTTTGATAACCGGGGTAAACTTTTTATTGTAGTAATCGTAACATTCCATAGCGAGCACAAAACTAACCGCCCCGGACTCCGCTGTCCGATATCTGCTGAAGTCAACAACCTCGCCGATAAGTTTGTTGGCAAGTTCAATCCTTTTTTGAGTATTGCCTTTTATGATGTCGACCTGCTCAAGAGGGATTTTAAGGAAGTCTGACGGATTGGAGGCAAAATAGCACCCAGGACAAACCACAATAGCGTATGCAAGCGGATATATCGCTCCGAACTTCTGGCTTGGTTTGTAGCGTCTGTGCAGCGTGTCGGTTATTTCTCCGGCAATCAATCTTCCTCCGCCGGTCTGCATCTTTTCCTGATAAAACTCATGCCCGCAGATGGGGCAGACAACTGGAGTTGAGGCTTTATATGTAATATTTTTTCTGAATGTTTCGATCTCAAGGTCTGACATTTTTTACCCCTATATAATAACTACAACGGCGACAGCCGATGTTTTTTCGTGAGATAATGAGAGGTGGATTTTCTTATCCCCAAGTTTATTAAAAATATCAAGAGTATTACCGGTCAGACTGATATACGGTTTGCCGGATTCCTCTTTTTTTATCTCTATTTCCGAGAGGGAAACCCCTTTCGCTATCCCGGTTCCTATCGCCTTACTGAACGCCTCTTTTGCCGCAAATCTAACAGCAAATGCCTCGGAACTCCTTTTCAATTTACTGCAGTACAAAATCTCATTCTCAGAAAAAATACGCTGCAGAAAATGTTCATCCTGCTTGAGTCTGTCAAACCTCTTAACCTCACAAATATCTATCCCGATTCCGTACATTATCTCTTAACCACACAATTTAAAAGTTCGTATTTATCTATGTTTGCTCTCATCTCATTTACAGCATTTGCAAGACCGACTTCCAGAGAACGCGCTATTATCGAATACCCGATATTTAGCTCACTTATCCCTGAGATTCCGCAAACTCTGCCTACATTATGGTAGTTTAAACCGTGTCCGGCACAAACTTTTATCCCTGATCTAACAGCGATATCGGTAAAATCACTTATCTTTTTTAAGATCAGTGTTCTCTCCGGCTCTCCAGTTTTAAGCGAATACGATCCGGTATGGATCTCAACCTCATCGGCTCCGATTTCCAAAGTTTTTTCTATCAGATCCTGATCGGCCTCTATAAACAAACTTACGATTATTCCTTTCTCTTTTAGTGCCGCAGTAAAATCCTTAATCTTGTTTAGATTATTTTTAAGATCGAGACCGCCCTCTGTTGTCACCTCTTCACGCCGTTCCGGTACAAGGGTCACCTTGTGCGGGCAGGCTGTCAATGCCTTCCCCAGAACATCGCTGTTGCAGGCCATCTCCAGATTTAAAAACGTTGTAATATTCTCACGAAGCAGAGTCAGATCATCATCTTTGATATGCCGTCTGTCTTCCCGCAGGTGAATGGTTATAAAATCCCCGCCGGACGACTCAACTATGGATGCGAAATGAAGTATTGACGGGAAAAAATCTCCTCGTGCATTTCTTAAAGTAGCTATGTGATCGATATTAACACCAAGATTTATCAACGTTCTCTCCGCTTTTTTGATAGGAACAATTATATAACAAAATAATTATTAAATACAACGATATTTTTATTTATGTAATCTTTTATTCTCTTATATCGAGTATGAGTTCATAAATCTGTGATCTTGATGTTTTACGAACTGTGAAAATAACTTTGTCAAACGTGACTTTTTCCTCATTCTTTAAAGGCTGTCCTTTAAGATCGGTTAGATACTCCGATATTTGTCGAGTGTCATCGGCATCAATCCCGGCTCCGATTTTATCGTTAATTGTTTTTATCTTTGTTCCGCCGCCTATCAGGAATCTTTTGGGTGTTATGTTGAATATGTAATCAGGCATCTTGTCATACTCGTCGTTAATTTCGCCAAGTATCTCCTCTATCACATCCTCAAGAGTTATAAATCCGACAACCTCTCTCGTATTATTCTGCACGAGTGCGATATGCTGATATCCTCTTGTCAGTTTTGTCAGTGCGGAATGGAGTTTCTCATTCTCCTCAATGTAAGTTATCGGCCTGCAAATCCCTATCAATGTCGGATTCTCTTTATTTAACTGTAAAGCAGCCACTATATCTTTAAAGTTTACATAACCTATAACCTCGCCGGTCTCCTTTATGGAGAGGGGGAAACGGGTATGATGATGGATATGTGCGACTATCAAAGCATCTGTGAGGCTCATATCTGTTGTGAGCATTTTAATCTCATCTTTTTTTACCATAATCTCATTCACACACATCGCCTGGAGTCTCAACGTACCAGAGAGGATACTTGCCTGATGTTTCGTTATCTTGTTGTTCATCGACGCAAAACGGGCAAGAACGGAAATATCATCGATTAAATCGTCATTTTTTCCTTTAGACTTTGAGGACTCAAATGGCCTGTTAAGGAGATGAATTAATTTTATAAACGGAGTAAATATAGTGACTAAAGTTTTCAGAGGAACAGCCGAATTTGCAGCAATCGGTATCTTGTAGGAAACTCCAAGTGTTTTAGGCAGGATCTCAGTCCATTGTATCATGGCGAATGAGTAGGCGAGTGAAAAGATCGCAATCATGTTTGTTCCGAAAAGTTTATCAAACTGAGCTCCGGATATCGCTGCTCCTATCGTGTGTGCAAGGGTATTTATTATAAGGACTACAGAGATCGGCCTCTCTATATCCTTTTTAAATGTTTCCCATATTTTACCAGTCTTGATTTTTTTTTCTGACATCTTAGCTATGTCGGCAGTAGATATGCTTAAGATACATGCTTCCATTATAGAGCATAAAAATGATATACCCATTGAAATAGTTATTGTAATTATTAAAAACAGCATTTTCCCTCCATATTGATTGAAGTTTAATTCTATATTTTAAATTTGTAAAGAAATTTACTGCTGTTTATGTAAGACATATAATTTCTAACACTAAGAAGCTCTCTTTTATTGCAGTGTTTTAAATGCTGATATCTCATTATTTAATGACGTTACAGTGTCAGCATTCTCGGATGTCATCTCTGTAAAAAAGGAAACACTTTTACTTATCTCGTCTACACCGAGCGAGATCTCTTTTATGGAATAAAATGTATCTCCGGATAAATTTAATATATCTTTTATAATATCATCA
>JBFZEO010000399.1:0-3322 GCA_041306845.1 Spirochaetota bacterium | reverse complement strand
TTGTTCTTTCAATAGCCGGTATATTTGTTCTTTCAATAGTATCAGTTTTTTTGGTTGGATTTATATTTACGCCTAAGGCAGACGGAGACTCTGTTATAATAGAATATGAACTTCCCATTGGAACAAAACTTGAAGTAACAAAAGATATTACAAAACAACTTGAGATGATAATACAAAAAGAGATCCGCGGTTATAAAAATATTACCTCTATAGTCGGAGTAAAGGGGTTTATGGGATTTCTTGGGTCAAGTGAGACTCATAAAGCAGAAATACTCATCACATTACCGGAATTTTCTAAACGTATAGATACAGATTCTGTTATAAGAGAAAAACTCAGAAAACACTTTAATGATTTCCCATCTGTAATATTTAATTTTTCTTCCGGTGGAATGAGCATGGGTGGAAGTTCAAGTCCCATTGATTTAATTATAAAATCAAATGATATGGATAAGGCGTTTCATACGGCAGAAAAAATACGGGATATTATAAAAAGCAACGTACCTGAGGCTACTGAACCGGCTGTTGATATGAAAAGCGGATTGCCACAGGTTGAAATATTTATTGATAGAGACAAGGCATACTCTCTCGGGTTAAACGTATATACTATCGGTACCGAAGTTCAAGCAAATATAGATGGAGTTACCGCCTCAAAATTTAAAGAGGGCGGTAAAGAATATGATATATTAGTAATACTTCAGGAAAAAGACCGGGATAAACTACCCGATCTCGATAAAATATTCGTGCTAAATACAACCGGAGAAAGAATACCGCTTTCTAATTTTGCTCACTATGAAAAGACATTCGGACCAACAAATATAAAACGTGAAGATCAAATGAGAACAGTACATGTAACAGCCGGACTGCTAAAAGGAGCAAAACTCGATAAAGTGATCAGCGATATCAACAAACAGATTGATAAAAAAATAGCAAAAGATGATGAAGTTCTAATCTATTTCGGAGGTGATTTTGCTGATCTGATGAAACTTGGGCTTAATACACTTATTATTCTTCTTATTTCAGTTTTTCTTGTTTTTGGTGTAATGGCGAGTCAATTCGAATCTTTCCTTGATCCATTCATTATTCTCTTTACAATACCGCTCATGTTCATAGGAGTTGCGTTTATCTACATTGTAACCTTTGAAACATTCAGTATCTTTACGGCAGTTGGGCTGGTTGTTCTGTCGGGTATAGTCGTAAACAATGGTATTGTATTGGTTGACTATACAAATCTTCTACGCAAAAGAGGCATGAACATAAAAGATGCGTGTGTTGAGGCTGGAGGGAATCGTTTAAGACCTATATTAATGACAACTTTGACAACGATTCTTGGTCTTATTCCTATGGCATTCTCCAAAGGAGAAGGATCTTCACTAAGTCAGCCGATTGCTAAAACTTTACTGGGAGGATTAGCATTCAGTACAATATTTACACTGTTTTTAATACCAGTTCTCTACTCAGTATTCAATGAGTTTTCTGAAAAAAGAAAATTAAAGAAAGCTCTAAAAAGAGAAAGACGACTTAGATTAGCTCAGCAGGAGGAAATTTGATTATGAAACGATTAGAAATTATTGTAAACAGGTCCATCGAAGAGGACATGTTTGAGATTTTTAAGAAAAATAATATCGTGAAGTCATATACAAAAATCCCTATAGTTCACGGAGAGGGCAACTCATTCCCCAAAATGGGTGATAGTATATGGCCGGAAGAGAACATCCTCATGATAATATACACAGAGGATGGAGAAGCGGAGCTTATACTTGAGTGTATAAGGGAATTAAAACAGCTCTTCCCAAACGAAGGGGTTAAATGTTTTGAGATACCGGTAGATTGTTGTGTTTAGAATGTAATTAAGGCAGGATATTACCATCTGGCAATATCCTGCCTCTTATTTATTATCAGCCAATACAGATTTAACATCAATTATTTTTTCGATCGCTCCTGATTTGTAGAGAATGTCAACCGTATTAGAATATCGTGATATTTCCGGAACACCGTATTCATTCTTATCTTTACACAAATCAACCGTTCTTATAAGAACTTTTTTCCAGAAAGGTTTATCCTCAATCTTTAACCCGGGTATGTGCTTGTATGCAATATTAACAGCTTCATCATAATTATTATCTATCCAATGCATAGATTCAGTTATCGCCTTTTTAAAAGCCTCAAAACTCTTAATCTTATTCTTATAATTTTCTTCTGATGTTATAAAAGAGGCTCCGGTTAATTGAGAATAATCCTCAACTTTCCATTCTACAATATTTTCACCTTTTTCTTTCAGAGCAATAGGTTCGTTATTATAAAAACAAACAACGGCATCTACTTTATTGTTTAAAAGTGACGGTATTTGATTGTAGCCTATTTTAATAACATTCACCTTATCTAAAAGATCATTAATCCTTAAAAACTCATTCAAACCTATATATGAAGTTCCATACAATTCCGGAACACCAATCGATTTATCTTTAAGATCTGCAATATTTTTTATATTATCACGTGCTACAATGCTAACCGGATAGTGTTTGTAATACTGATAAAACGAAGTTAATTTGTATCCTTTTGATGCTGATACTATAAGCTGATCAGAATCGGACAAGGTAAAATCCACTTTTCCAGTTAAAATCATTGAGAATGCATCCAATCCGAAACCATAATCTGTTTTCAAAGATATGTTATTTTTCTTGAACAAACCCAAATCTTCTGCAACATAAATCGGAGTAAATTGAATATGCGGAATATAACCGATAACCAGTTTTAGTTCATCGGACCTCCCTTTACCACAGCCGCAAACCATAAGGACAAAAAACGGAATAACAAGAAATAAATGTTTTTTCATAAAACCTCTCTTTTCGTTAATAAATATGATTAAATTATCATTTTTTATGATACTTTGTAAACAATAAAGACAAAAGATTCGCTGTATAATAATAAGACAATCCTATGATTATAAGCCACACCAGTCCGACAAACATTAAAGATGTATCAAAATTAGTTTTTGCACTTCTTACTATTACCCCAAGTCCCCTTTCACCGGAATCAAACTCCCCTACTACCGCACCAATAACAGAAAGAGTTATGGATATCTTAATCCCGATAAATATCCGCGGTAAAGACTCAATAATATCAATAGTAAATATTTTCTTAAATATAGGGATCTTATAGTAATGGATAAATTCCCTATATCTCTCAAAAGTTGATTTAAATGCCTCAATAAAATTAATCAACATCGGGAAAAAAACAATCAGTGCAGATATCACGATCTTTGGAGCCATTCCAAAACCGAACCATATTATGAGGAATGGAACCAATGCAATAATAGGGATTG
>JBFZEO010000398.1:0-2689 GCA_041306845.1 Spirochaetota bacterium | reverse complement strand
GGAAATCAAGTTCAGTCTCTGTAAGACTGTATTTTTCAATAAAATGATACGATATATCAATTATTTTATTGATAATAACCGAACAACTCACCTCCATCATTATCGAATACAAATCAATCTTCCTCTTGAGCTCCTCATCAATCTTAAAATGAAATCTTTCATATTCTGTATCGGTCATAAAATCCCCCTTAATATTATTAATTGCGGGAGCGTTGATTTTCGATTACAAAAATATAAAAAATCTTTACCTCATATGCGGTGAACTTTTTAACATACCATGAGGTAGAAATAGAGATTTAGTGCGTTCGTCTCAGGTATAACCATTTATTTTCAAAAGAATTATAAATTACCCGGCATGATAAAAGGTGTTGATATAAAAAAAATAATGTTATACAATCTTACTATGTGAAATCGGGGAGGCTTTTATGGGCAGGTTTGAAAATATCTATAATCTCTCTCTTATTGTTAATGAGGCAGAAAAAGTAATAATTGCGGAAGTGGAGAGGCAGCTTGAGCTCGAAGAGAACGTTGAGATGTGCAAGTGTCAGGATTGTGTTCTTGATATTATTGCATTGGCACTGAACAAAGTACCTCCGGCGTACCGTTCAACTTTTACCGGTGTTATCTATGCTCAAAAGTTAAGCTCGGGTGATTACATAGAACTCTATTCTTCAGCCGTCAGCGAGGCTATCAAAAAAGTCAAAAATAACCCGTCACACGATTAGAGTTTATACTTTTTTAATAAAATACCGGATCAGGATAACTAAAAATGCTTTTTGATAAACTGCTTAAAAATTTCATCATAATTGGTTGCGTTCTGCCGTTTGTGTCGTGCGGAGTCATGCTCAACACAAATATTGTTGGCAAATGGAAACTCGACAATGCCGAGTTTTTTGTCTATAACGATACTACGGACACTTATAAGTCTAACAGGGCGAAGGATAAACCAAATTATCAGGATGATTATCCGATACTGGGTAATTTCTTCTTTATGAGCTATGATTCTGTTGTCAAGGCACTCTACGACAAGGGAACCATCAGTGCCGCAGAGTACGCTCTGGCAAGTGCCAGCAGTGTGGAGTATATGATGGAGCTGGCGGAGAATGGTGAGTTAATCGTAACTGCCAAAACTAAGATTCCCGGAGTGGATGAGAGTAAAACAAAACTAACCATTGTTAATGCAAGCAAGGGTGACTGGTCGATTGATTCTTACAAAAACACATTAACAATCAAAGTTAAAAGAACAGATAAAGATGAGTTTAACTTCTGGTACGATGGCTTTAAAATGGAAATTGACTGGCCTTTAAGCTCGGAAGATACGATGGAACTTGTTATAAAAGATGACGATGTGGATATTGATTATATACCCGTGTACTATAAAAACGATGTTATCAAGAAGTCCAGCAGGATGAAAGGGATATTTAAAAAGCAGTAAGGACTTCAAATGGGGATCGGTACCGTAACCGGCAAATTTAAACTCATATTATTCTTATCGTTAAAGATGTTCGGAACCGGCAAACGTTCAAATATTGTTTACGCCATCCTTTTTCTTAGCATTACTCTCGGCCTTGCTGCCTTGATAGTTGTTATCGGCGTGATGAACGGTTTTCAGAATAATCACATATCGCGAAGGATTGAGATCGGTTCCTATCACGCAGAGATAACTAAAGACACCGGCATAACTATATCGGACGGTAACTTCTTAAAAAAGAATATATATCAAAATATACCGGAAGTTGAAGCGGTTGTCCCTTTCATAGATAGAGAGGTTCTAATGGTTATGAGAAAGGGGAGTTCCATTCGAAAAGAGGCTGTCAAACTGAGGGCACTTGATGAAATCGAGATAACAAAAGATACGCTCTTTAATAATTACTTTAAGGTAAAAAGCGGTATAAATGATCTCTCGCAAGGGAAAGTGCTTTTAGGCGAGGAGCTTGGATTTAGTTATCTGCCGTATACCGGGATCGGCAGTCAGGTCTATCTCGGAGCCGATATGTCGGTGAGCAGTCTCGTCCGGCGGGGGAGCGGTGTGAATGTCGGAGGTTATTTTGTTACCGGCAGTTATGACTTTGACAGATACTGGGTTTATACGTCGCTTACTACCTACACCGGGTCTCTCGGAGGCAGGGATGAACTCTCGGCTATCGGTATCAAATTCAAAAAAGGGGTTAACCATTCCCGCGCTATCACCATTCTCAAGAAGCAGCTTGGCGGAGATTATCGTGTGTCGAGTTCCGCTGAGATAAATAGCGGTTACCTCTCAGCTCTACAGCTGGAGAAGGGGCTTATCGCCCTCCTTTTTATATTAATTTTTGTGCTGGTTGCCGTAAATATTTATGGGGCGATTAAACTCTCCGTTCTCGAGCGTAAAAAAGAGATATTGATCCTCAAGGCTGTCGGACTAAAACCCAACGATACAATCCTTGTTTTTGTGATGGAGGCGCTCGGAGTCTCTATTGCCGGGTGTCTTACCGGATTTTTGGCAGGTGTATTTATTTCTTATAACATTGAGGGGATTTTTGGTGTCATTGAGAATGTTATAAATCTTCTCCTGATGGTAGCTGTACCCGACATCTACTATAGACCTATAAAACTTTATGACAGTTCCATCTATTACCAGACCGGCTTTCTTGTTAAACTTAATTTGCCCGAACTTATATGGATGTTTATCATTATATTTAAGATTGCC
>JBFZEO010000397.1:0-3939 GCA_041306845.1 Spirochaetota bacterium | reverse complement strand
AGCACAGTCCGAAGATGCTACAGACGACAAAGAAAAAACAGTTAACCTGGTGTCTATCTCTGGAGTAACCGCGCCTGTTAAAGGGGCAACTCCAGTGACGATAATTACAGAGACAAACCAGTACAGTGGTACAGTTAGCTGGAGTCCCGATGTAAGCGGAACTTTTATTACATCAACGGTGTATACTGCAACCATTACACTGAAAGCTAAGAAAGGTTATACTTTTTCAAAAGTGTCTGCAAACAGTTTTAAAGTAGCAGGAGCTACAGTTACTAACGGTGCCGGCTCCGGTGTTGTGACGGCGGTATTTCCGCTATCACCGGCAATTGTATCTCCGAATATTGGTAACCTAATGGAAGTCACTGGCGGTACTTTTCAGATGAGTCAGTACGAGATCACGCGGGCTCAGTTTAAAGCAATTATGGGTGCCGATCCCAGCAATACTGATAAATCCAGCGGTCTAAACGATCCGGTACAAGCGAATTGGTATCAAGCTATAGCCTTCTGCAATAAACTAAGCCTAAAAGAAGGATTAACTCCCGTCTATGCTGTTAATGGGATTACTGATTGGGCAAACTTGGCTTATGGAAGTATCCCTAATGGTTCTCGCAGTAACGATTGGGATCAAACTACAGCAACTTCTTCTAATAGCGGTTATCGTCTTCCGACTCAAACTGAGTGGATATTTGCTGCTCGAGGAGGAAGTGCTACACACGGCTATACTTATGCTGGATCTAATACAATAGGAGATGTTGCGGTATATGGTAATCCTTCAAAAGAGACTGGATATTTTACAACAAAGAAAACCAGTCCCGTAGGATCAAAACTCCCCAATGAGCTTGGAATCTACGATATGACCGGCAATATCTGGGAGTGGTGTTTTGATATTGTAGGTACTATAGAATACCGAGCTATACGGGGGGGAGCTTGGGATTCTACAGAAGCACGTTGTGAGATTAGCAGAGAAGCTGGATGTTGGCCGACCGAAGGCCCTGACTCTTTCGGCTTCCGAATCATCCGTCCCTGAGTCTGTATTTGATAGTGCACTTGGAAGAATAGAGAAATATCGAACTTCTTTGTGACTGAATGGTAAACCGTGCAGCTGCACGGTTTACCATTCAACCTTATGTATTTTTATTAATACAGAAAAATAATAACATTAAAATAAATCCTAAAAATATTAATTTTAAGAATGAAAAATTCTTCTTATCCCAATAACTATTACAAATATTACATTTAAAATATTTATTTCTTATTGGCACAGGTAACATTACAATTAATGAAAGTAATGTTGATAATATTGGTTTTGCATCCCTTTTTATTACAGTAATATCTTCTGATTTACATTTAGGGCACAATTTTTTATTATTACTATTCTCTATATAAACTTCATCGGGTAGATCATTTTGTGTGTTTATTTCAATCTTGCTATTTTTCAATAATTCGGAAGCTCTACAATAGTCACTTTCATCAATTTTTATTTTCATGCCGCCTGTGGCAATATTATAATGAGGTAAAATATTTGAAATCTGCTCATCGGTAACAATATATTTTATGTTTTCATTATCCAATAAAGATTTAACGTATGACAAATCAACAATATTATTTGTTTCATAAAAAATTATTATCATTTATCCCCATCTTCATTGCAATGTCAAATTAAAATAGCCCCAATTATTTATTTCTGACGATATATGCGTCCCTAAATCCGAAATCACGCATTGTTTTAAGCGTTTTACCGGAATTCTCCTCTTTCACCGGTCCGATCACAAGGATATAAAGATTGTTTTTAAAATATCCCTTCACTCCGGGGAATATTTTTTTATAATTAAACAGTCTGTTCTCTGCTTCGTCCTGCTTTGATGTTGAATAGAATCTCACATAAATCCCTTTAGGTTCAATGCTTGTCCATTCTCCGGACGGTTCTTTGTACTCTTCTATCTTCTGAATGTCAGGTTTGCCCGCTTTATACGTATCCTGTTTTGTAAGTTGCGGAGCTTTTTTCTCTTTGAATGTGTCTTGTTGTGTGAATGTCGGCTTTTCTTTTGGTTTCTCTTTCACCTTCTCTTCGACGGCAGCTTCTCCGATCTTTGCAAAAGTTTTCTTTGGTTTCTCTTTTACTATCTCGTAGTCATCTCCGGACGGATTCTTTGATGGTGAAGGAATTTTCTCAATCTTAACTTTCGGATCGTCTAAAATATCTTCATTTGTTTTATTATCAGCAGCCGACGGCATATTTTCTATCCGATCCTTAGGTGTTTCCAGACTATCGTCGGAGTCCGTATTGTTTTGCGCTAATTCCGGATTCTTTTCAGTTTTTATACCTGGCTGTAAGTTTTCATTGTCATCACTTAGATTTGTGTCGGCAGTCATCGGATCTTTTTCTGTCTTTATGCCCGGCACCACGCCTTCATTATCGTCACTGAGATTAGTTTCGGCGATCATTGGTTCTTTCTCGATCTTTTCAGCTGGCAGTTCGGTCTCTTTATCGCTTCCCATATCAGGTTCTTTGACAAGCGGATACCTTTCGACCAGTAGTTTAGGCCGCGCCGTTTCTTCATCTTCATCGGTGTTATTATTGGCGATTCCCGGCGTTTTATCCTCTTTTTGCTGTGGCAGAATGGTATCCTGTGCAACAGTATCTTCATCGATATTTGTGTCACTTGCAGCAGGTGTTTTTACCATTTTATCAGACGGTAATCCCGTTTGATCAGTATCATCGGTATCTGATTTGTTATCCGAGAGAAGCGGTTCTTTCTCTGTGGAATGTGCCGGTTCCTCAAAGTCTTCGATATCCATGTCACTTATCACACTTCTCTCCATAACATCACGCGGAGTGAGTGCCGGCGGTTCATCTAATTCGGTTTCAGTTACAATTTTATCTGCTAATAGTTTATCTTCATCCTGCGATAGTGCGGAATTCTGCTGCTCAGGATATTTCTCCTCTTTTATTGCCGGAGATTCCATTGTGTCTGCTGCCGGCTTTTCTGTTTCCGGTTTTATATTGTTAGTTTTTGTCTCCGGTGTTGAGCCGTTCCCGTCCCATTCCACCTCAGGGAAATTTTTTAACCGCTCAGTGTCGATTGTCCCCTCTGCAACAAGTCCGGTGATAGACAGATCGCGGTCCGTAGAATTTACATCCCCAAAGTCCGCTTCTACGACAACCAGACCGGTTTCATAATACAATCCGATCTCTTTCGAAGCCGCCGGACTGAGGTACATAAAATATTTGTTAGCAGGATCGTTTATCCTGTCGGTGACCTGCAGCTGGACTTTTTTACCGCTTACGATGTTCGTTATCTCAACAGTTGCTCCGATCTTGAAGCCGTTACATGCTGCGGATATTACATCCGGGTTGAATGGTTCACCATTTTCCATCGGAGTTCCTTGGGGCGGATTGTAGGTGATAACCTGTCCGACCCATTTTTCAGCATTTAAAGCGAAACTGATAATTATAAAAATAAAAATCCATATTTTTGTCATTTAACTGTTTCCGGTGTATTTATTTGGGATTCTTTAACTATCTTTCCGGTCGATTTTATAAAAACCTTATCTTTATCTTTGGCTGTTTTATTTATTATCTTCATGATCTTGTCGGCGTCTTCTTTTGTGTAGGGGCCGGCAAGCACTCTGTAAGCCGTTTCATCGTTATTTATATGTTTCATCATAAAAAAGTTTGGACGCAGTTCAAGATACGGCAGTAGTTCGGTTATTTTGGGGAATGAGTTCTGGTAGTAATTAAACGAGCCGAGTTGTATGAAATATTTATTGTCTCCGGCTAATTTTATCTCATCGAGTGATTTGTCCGGTTCGACAACGAGACTCTTTATGTTCAGGAAATCGCTGTCGTTTTCCTTACCCGATGCCCATCCGAGAAAGCGTATTTTAACTTTTACAACCGGATCAACATTCCCAGCACTAAAGAACGTAAACATATCT
>JBFZEO010000396.1:0-4865 GCA_041306845.1 Spirochaetota bacterium | reverse complement strand
GGAGTGTCTTTTTGATACTCGAGAGTGTCTCCGAGATACTCGGAAGTGTCTCCGAGATAAAAGGCTGTTGTTTATTTAGGGCACCTCTAATAACCTGCTTTGCATTTCAAACAAAGTAGTTTTTCTCATAGACGAGAAGCTGAAGCCGCAGCATAATCTGTTTATGTGGGGATTTCAGCGACGAAATATATGAGAAAAAGAACGAGTATGAAATCAAGTGAGGTTATTAGAGATGCCCTTTAGTTTTGGCTTGATCAGATAAAAGTTCTTTATATATTTTTATGTATCGATTAACGGATCTTTTCCAGTCAAATCTCTCCCCGGCGGCATCATAAGCGATCTTATTCCATAGGAGTATATCTTTAAAATATATATTAATAGCTTCATCTAGTTTGCAGATAAGATCGTCGTGCTGTTCTGACCTCGTGCCGCCTGAATATATAAACCCGGTCTGTCGATCTTTGACTGTGTCGTGCAAACCGCCGATATCCCTCACAAATGGAACGGTTCCATACCTCATAGCTATCATCTGACTTATCCCGCAAGGCTCAAAATCGGACGGCATAAAAAACATATCACCGGCATTATAAAGCATCATAGCAGTCTCATTATCAAATGAGTTTATAAAAATCCCATTCTCAAACTTATTTACCACCTCAAGTTTGTCCTCAAGCTCCCCGGTTCCGATAAGTACAAAGAATATATCTTTACCCAAAATCTTAGATAAAAGCTGAGCAGATCCCGCCATTTCAAGAATTATTCCCATCTTCTGCTTAACAACCCTGGTGACAGCCACCATGAGAAGTTTACCATATAGGACATCGGGATCAAGTTGAGCAACCTTATTTTTTACCGTTTCATAATTTTTAAATTTACCCTTACTTCTAATATTAATTTTCTCAACGCAATCCTTCAGATCGTGGATAAATTTATTTTTAAGAAGTTTCTTTATAGATATAAAATCGGGATCTACCGTATCAAATGGGATATCAAGTTTGAGCGGATCGATAACATTATAATCGAGTCCATTCAATATCCCGACAAGCCGTCCGTCCGATTTTAAAGCGTTCAACTCATTCTCAAGCCCGCGCCCTGCCACAAAACCGGTACTATGATTATCGGGCTGAGTTATCTCATCGGCATAAGTCGGACTGACAGTATTTACCATATCGGCAAGGACAATACCGGCTTTAAGCGAGTTAAAACATTCCAGCGGCTTAATGACATTATCTTTAAGTTTATCAGTGATCCTCCCTGCTTTTAGAACTTTGTACAGATCGGGGAACCAGCTTTCAAAACTCTCATACTGCCCATGCTTTTTTATGTAGAATGGGCGTGTTCCCTGATAATCGAGATTGTGGATAGTAAAAACAGTTTTGGACCGGGCCTTAACTGACGCATATCTGCTGTCATAATTTAAAAGCGTGAGAAAAACTCCGGTGTGCCAGTCATGGCAGTGGAGAAGATTTATATTACCAAAAACATCTGAGACACTCATAATATCGAGAAGCGCCTTAGAAAAAAAAGCAAACCTTAGAGCATCGTCCTCAAACGGCCCGCGGTGGAGTTTATCACTGTCAATGTAGACCTCGCCGTATTTACCGCCGAAGAAGTAGTCGTTATGTATCAGATAAACCTCAACATCATCAAAAAGAATATATTTATACATCCTGACAAGATGTTCCTTACCTGCAAAAGTCACCTTATATTTCCCGATCTCCTCAGTATCCTTCCTTATTATATTTTCATAATAAGGAATTGCAACTTTTACACTGACATTATTTTTCATGAGAAATCTGGAAAGTTCATTGACAACATCACCCAGCCCGCCTATTTTGGCAAGCTCTCTGCATTCCGAAGCTATCATCAAGACTTTAACTTCATTATTTTCCACATTTTACCCCTTGCATTAAGAGAGCAATACACATTTTTTACAAAATATGTATACGTATTCAATACTTATATGTTATAACATTAATTGTTAAAAAATAAAAGGAGGACAATACAAATGAATGGTACAATTTGCATTATTCTTGGCGGAGGGCAAGGATCACGGTTATTCCCGCTGACCAAAGACAGATCAAAACCGGCGGTGCCGATCGGGGGGAAGTACAGACTTATCGATATTCCGGTGAGTAACTGCCTTAACTCTAACATCAACAAAATTTTCATTCTCACGCAGTTTAACTCGGCATCGCTTAACAAGCATATCAACCATACATACAGGTTTGATAATTTTCACAGGGGCTTTGTCGACATTCTCGCAGCCGAGCAGTCTATGGAGAATACTGACTGGTATCAGGGAACGGCGGATGCTGTCAGGAAAAATCTGAAACATTTTACCTCATATCCGGGTATCAGACACGTACTTATCCTCTCCGGAGATCAAATTTATAACATGAACTATGAGGATCTCATCAAAGAACATGAGAAATCTCAAGCCGATGTTACACTCTCGCTGATACCTGTTATCAAGGAGGAAGCAAGCGAATTCGGACTTGTGAAGCTGGAAAAAAAGGGTCAGAGGATTACTGATTTCGTTGAGAAGCCAAAAGATCCGGCGCTGCTGAAGTCTCTTAATTTTTCTGAAACTATAAAGGAGAGATTTCCCGGCATAGAACCTGAGAAAGAGTATCTTGCTTCAATGGGTATCTACCTTTTCAATGTTGATTCATTGAACGAACTTCTGGAAACAAAATATACTGATTTTGGTAAGGAACTAATCCCGTCTGCGATCAAAAACAAAAAGGTGAACGGATATCTTTTTAACGGTTATTGGGAGGATGTAGGAACGATAAAGGCTTTCTGGAGAGCGAATCTCGACTTCTCTGCATTGAATCCTAAATTCAACTTTTACAAATCCCTCATTTACACACACTCACGCCATCTGCCGGCATCAAGACTATATAACTGCCGCATAGAGGAGAGTCTTGTTTGTGAAGGTAGTATCCTTACAGGAACAACTATAAAGAAATCTATAATCGGTATCAGAAGTATAATTAATGATAACGTAACGATCGAGAGCTCAATAGTTATGGGCGGTGACTTTTACGAGTCAGACGACGGATTGATTTACGACAAAGACAACGATATCATCCCGATCGGGATCGGCAAAAACACATATATCAAGAACGCAATCATAGATAAGAACGCCCGCGTAGGTGAGAACTGCAGGATTGAGAATGTAGGTTCTATAGAAAACTATGACGGCAAGAATTATTACATCAGAGACAGCATCGTGATAATTCCCAAGAATGCTGTGATAGCAGATAACACAATCATATAAAGCCTCTATAATAAAAACTTCCAAAGAGTCAGCTCAACAATTAAGGTGAGCAGACTCTTCATAATAAATTAATATACAAACCTAACAGACGGATTTTTTCAGTCCTTTTTTGTGCGATAAGTTCTATTGCACGCGAAATTTGCTTGGTGCTCATTCGCAAGCGATTTAACGCCGACTCAGGCTTTCTGTCACACTTTTTGCTTTCGCTACAATTTGACAAGAAGTGCGCCATTACGCCTCACGGGTTAATCGGGCGGTTAGGCAGACCCTTCGGGCGAAGAATCTTCAAATACTGATTTGTAATAATCAACTGAAATGTGTGCAATCATTCGCTTAACGCCTGCTGAGCAGTTAACTGGGGTAATATTCACACTCTGGTGTGCATTTCGAAATACACGGAAAACTTCATCAGCAAAGGCTTGACCAATTTCAGTTACACCTTGAAAATCAAGAATGACCTCAATAAATCGATCGAAACGAGTTATAAGCCGTTTGGCTTGCGATCGTGATAGTAAAGCTTCACCTTCATATTCCATTAGCTTAACTGGAATGATAGTCTTATGAAAACTTGGTCTCATATCAGGGTTAGAAAATTCGTTAAAAATATCAGCGATACTAATTTTTGAATTTCGTCCTATTTTCATAACTACAGTTGTGCCTAATATTGTTGATTGACCTTCTATTATCCAATCATTTTCGCGATGCCCACTAAAATAGAGCTTATCGGACAAAATAGCGAAATGGTCGCAAATTCGTGATGTGAAAAATATACCTTCTCCACTATGATTCTCGGGATCTGAAGTAAACTTACCTTTTGCTAATTCTAATATTGCGTGTTTTGGATCTTCAAGCCCCAAATCCCTTTGTATTTTTTTAAAAATGCCAATGCCGTTATCTCTTACAATAATCTTGACACCTAAAGCATCTGAATCAACTTCGATGAATAGAGATTCAGCACTTGAGTGGTCAATAACATTATTAACCATTTCAGTGAAGCAATATTGAAAAGCTCTTCTTACATTCTCAGGAAGTTCAGTTAATAGTGGTGCAACATCCTTTCGCCAAAGGACATCTTCTTCTAAGTGATTTTTAAGTTGATATTGAAATGTCGATTCCGTTGCTACTAATGAGTATTGAGGATATCTTCCATTACTTTTTTTCTCTATAATATTTTCAGTGATTAATTGGTTTATATATTTAGTAGCTGTAGGTTTAGAAATTCCAAAATGAGAAATAGCAAGATTAACTATATCGTTTTTATGAGATGGAACTTGCTCAATAATAAAGTTCTTTATGGCATTCTCTATTTCTTTGGTAAACTTCATACAAGTAATACTCCTTTCAATGCATAATATATGACATATTTTGAGTCTTGTAAATATAAACTTAACTGTTATTATTAAAAGTTGGTCAATATAGCCCCAAAAAAAACCAACGAATCTGTAGGAAAAGTCTTTTTGAAGAGAAGCTTTTCCTTAAAAAAGGACTTATAGTAAAATTCTTTAGCAGACCACTTTATGAAACACATATATTTTTCAAATAATCGTGAATCTCCAGCAAAACTCCCACTTTTAAATTC
>JBFZEO010000395.1:0-2681 GCA_041306845.1 Spirochaetota bacterium | reverse complement strand
CAATTTTTTCTTTTTTAAGGATTTCAAGCGCCTCTGTTGAGTTGGATGCAGTTATAGGATTATAGTTTTTTTCCGATAGCAGAATTGAAGTTAGTGTTCTAATCGAACGTTTGTCATCAATTATCAAAATAGTTTCTTTATTACCGCTATCTTTGTTTTTTATATGATTCTCTTTATCGAGACTCTTTACTTTATCGGGAAATTCTATTTTAAACATTGTTTTATTTTCTGCAGAGAAAACTCCAATCTTACCATTAAGATTTCTAACTATCCCGTCTACAACAGCTAATCCCATACCTGAGTGAGAATTTATATCTTTTGTTGTAAAATGGGGATTAAATATCTTGTCAAGATTATCGTTATTTATCCCTGTTCCAGTGTCTTCAATCAGATAAACAATATGATTATTTTCAATCTTTGTTCTTATCGTTATTACTCCGGAACTATAAGTGTTGTCTATAGCTTCTTTGGCATTAATTATTGTATTAATAATTATTTGATTTATCTGATTTTCATCCCAATAAATAAGTAAATCCCCTTCAAAAAGATCAAGGTCTATTTTTATATTCGGAGTAAATATATTATTAAAAATGGATATAGTCTGCACAATCAGCTTATTAAGATTAACATTGGTCTGTCTAAAATACTCGGATCCACAGAACGTAAGAAGTTGATTGGTTAAAGAAGAGGCTTTTGATGCACTATTTTCTATAGACTCAAGAATCCTATAAATCTCAGTGGCTGGACTAAGAAGGTTTTTGCCGAAAGAAGCAAATCCCAGGATAACAGCCAGCTGATTGTTGTACTCTAAAGATATGAGTTCTGTTAGTTTTTTTAGATTTACAATTCTATTTCTATTATAGTAATTCATCTCCATATTTTTTATAGAAGTTATATCAACAAGACTTAACGCAAAAACATCATCTTGCCCAGTTTTATTTATTATTACTTTTACAAATTTATCAAAATCATTGGCGGTCTTTAAACAGTATATCTCAATCAACGGTTCAGAGTGATCTTTACCGGAAATATAACTTTTTGTTCTGCTTTTAATTTCAGAGTTAATAGCGGATAACCCCTTACTGTTAAGATCATCGCAATTTGATTCTATTATTTTTAGAAAGGCATCATTATGATCAATAATATTACCATTCAAATCCAGCAAGGCCATACCAAAATCAAAATCGTTAATTGAAATATTCATACTTAACCTCTACTCAGCATCATATAGTGGATGTTTTTCACCGTCATGCACATAGTACATACCGCACTTGTGGACATCATCAATAAACTCTCCAAACAGAGCACCGACAATATCGAATATCCTCGGTGAAGGGACGATTTTATTGATTGTAATTTTTAAATTTGTATCTTTCACATTTTCTATCATAACAAAATCGTTTAATTTTACAAGTTTATCTTTTAGCATTACGTTAATTGTTCTACCACAATTAAACTCATCCGATGCATGTTTTATCTCAGTATAGTACAGTTTATTAAAAAATAAAATATACTCTGTGATTTTTACTGTTTCTATAAGTGATAGCTTTTTTGTAGATATTGCAGCTCTAATCCTATTAACAAATAGATCCTTGTGTTCATTTCGTTTAATTTTCTTTAACAGATAATCCGGTTCATAAAAAACATCTGTAAATATCTCAAGAACTTCACATTCAGAAGAAACTCCGAGTGAAAGTGCTCCGGAAAACTGCATCCTCGGATGAGGATTAAATCCTTCTGTATGGCTTATCATAATTCCGGAACGTTTAAAAAGGTTTTCAAAATATCTTATAGTGTCAATATGCGATAAATACTTGAGAAGCCCGGATTTGTTAAACTCAATAAAATATCGATTTTTGGTTTTTTCAACACTCTTATTTATATCATCTGAAACAGGTTTCACATAATCAAAATCGCTTCGGTTTGTATTTATACCGTCTCCACAAACGCCGCACTCTTTATCACATTTTTCTTTGCATAGAATGGATTCCTTCTTTTCAAGCGACAATCTCTTTTCTTTTACCAGAAATTTTTTGGTAACAAGATTATCAACGCAATCCCATGATAAAACAGAATCAAAATCTTTTGCAGTTAAATATTTATCGTAAACAATGTTGTTTTCTTCAAAAACTTTTTCATATAGTTTGAAGTTAAACTTATCATTCCATCCGTCAAATAATGCGCCATTTTTATAAACCTCATAAATAACCTTACCTATCGCAGCATCTCCGCGGGAAATAAATCCTTCTATATAAGACATGTGCGGATCGTGTGATTTTACTTTTACGCGGCTTCCCCTATAATATTTTTTTATATTATCAATTTTTTCAATGGATTCCTGCAGCGTTAATTGTTTGTCCCATTGATAAGGAGTGTGCGGTTTAGGAACAAATACAGCTATATTAAGATTTATAAATAGTTTTCTATATTTCTTTAATATATTGTCTATATAAGACTTTATATTGTTTACATCATCGCTATCGTCCGGTAATCCGAGCATAAAGTAAAATTTTACAAGTTTCCATCCCTTTTCTATAGCTTTATCGAGGATGCTGTATATTTTATCTATATCGATAAATTTATTTATAGCTTTTTGACCGGTTTCTGAGCCGGATTCTATGGCGAATGTCAATCCGCTCTTCCTCACCTCTGATATTCTATCTAAAATATCTGTATTAAAA
>JBFZEO010000392.1:0-4698 GCA_041306845.1 Spirochaetota bacterium | reverse complement strand
AGCAGGCCGAGATAAGCAGCATTCCAATATGAATTCACATTGGAATGCTGTTAAAACATAAGATTATTACTTTTTAAACTTTCTGATCCTCAACAGATCCAGATTTATACCAACGAGTTTATCTTTCTGACTGAACGATTTATCTCCGGTTTTAAGTGTGAATATATAATCTCCCTTATCAAGAGAAATTCCGTATCCGGAACTAAAACCCCATTCCATCCAGTTGCCCACGTGAGGGAAATAAACGACTCTCTTATAATCGCCATTTATCGATAACTCCCTCAACGCACACTTCTCACCGGTATTGATCGGGCCTCCGTTCTGATATCTGAAATCTATCACATAATATCCGCCCTCTTTGATGCTCACTTTAAAATTCAGATAATCACCGTTAGTCTCACCCCATGTATCGATGTAGCCGGTCTGATTGTGCGCATATCGGTTTAACTCGGAACTGCCTGCTGCTTTTGTCGCAGAAACATCCCTTGTGATTATTTTATCGGATTCCTTTCCGCCTTTATACTCAGATTTCTCAGCTTCGATGAATGTTACGTTCTTTTTTAACTCCGGATAAACTGGCATCCCTTTTATAGAGGGCAGCGTCTGAGATATCTCCTCAACTGCATATTCACAGATATCATCCTTGAGATTTAAACTAAATTCAGTCTTATCCGTAGTCCCAACCTCAACACCATTCTCAAGAACTCTGAATTTCTTATCGCCGGAAGATGTCCATTCAAGCGAAAGACGTCTGCCGCTTACTGAGTACTTCAGATTCTCAACAACCTTGATCTCATCTGCTGAGTTATAAACCGGCGTTACCGGCGGAAGCGTAGTGCCCATTTTTAACGTCACAACAACCTTGTGATATCCCTTGATATCTTTCGGCACAACAAACGACGGATCTTTCTTCGCCCCGTCAAAAAGGATATAGTCAACAACAGAGCCTGTCCCGCGCACTTCTATATTGATAAAACCATTCTTATATTTGTAGTTATTGAGAATGATATTATTCTTGAGGGATGCAAATTTCGCCGGTCTGAACGTCAATCCATCCTCAGTATAGGTAATACCAAATAAAATTTTGTATATAAACCCGAGATAGGAGGCAACTGACCACAATTGTCTGTCAGAATTTATCGCAGTTCCCTTTTTGTTCCCTGTTGACGATACAAGATTCTCTTTGAACGTCATAAAAAGGGCTCCGCTCCTCACGAGGGCATAAAATTCATCCTCAAGCGTCTTGAGATCTCCGGCAGATGCCGCCGCCATCGCTCTGTATCCCTGCACAAACGGCCACACAGAATTATTATGATAAGGAGTTACATTCTTCAGCTGAGGAGCAACAACTGTCATCCCGTAATTACCCGGTTTTACAGCGTTAAGGATTTTGTTATTATCCTTGCCCTCCGATATGCCGTAGAGAATGGAGAGTGATTCCCCCAGAGTTTCATATCCGTCGTACCGATACTCATTCTCACCGCCTATAAGATATGCAGAATAGTATCCTGTTTTTTCAGAATACATATATTTATTGAGTCCATCCTTAACTTTTGCAGCAAGCCCCCTGTATTTATCGGAGTCCTCTTTGTTGCCGAGCTTTGCCGACATCACCGACAATATCTCTAAAGCTTTATAGTGCACCGCATTTGTGGCGAGTGCGTAAGACTCGCCGATGTTTACAGGATTCATCCATCGCGGGTAGGTCTGCTCCCTCCAGTCAAGGAAACTCTGCTCACCTTTAAAAAGTCCCTTCTCCGCATCATAAGCAACCTCAAGATCTCTATCGATCGATTTCTTTATTATACCATAAACTTTTTTGTAATATTCCGGATCGTCTTTGATAAGTGCCGTCTCATAAGCAGCAACAGCCCAGATAACTCTGTCTGTACTTATCGGCCAGCTGCCGCCGGTACCGGTATCCTGCAGGATTGCATCATTGAAAACTCTTGTCTCCAGTGACTTAACACAAACATCCGGGTAAATTATCGGTAGTGATAAATTTATGGCGTAGGACATATCACGAGTCCACGCCTGATTCCATTTTTCACCGGCAACAAAAAAACCGTCTTTGTTTATATCTAACTTTGCCTCCATAAGTGCAAGGTAGTAGAGTTTATCTATTATATTGTACCATGACACGAGCGACGGCATACTCTGATCCGGCGGATCAATAGCTCTTTCCGCTTTAACTCCGTCATAATCGGTAATTATCCTTCCGTCCGATGTCATAGTCCCGGTAAACGTTTTATCATTCTGCTGTTCGACAACCCTGTCGCCGTAAATAGTAAAAACATCATTCTTATACAACTGACCATACCCAGCAAAAGCGGTACAGACAAAAATAAACAACATCAATCTTTTCATCTTAATCTCCAATAATCTTAATCTTTGTGTTCCACACTATCCTCAACAAGACCGAGATAGATCGCACCGAGTATATCTCCTGTTGTTGAATATATCGGCTTGTAAACAGCAACATACCACCTGTTTACAACGAACGCCCTTCCGTAAAATTCGTTACCTTTAGTTATATCTTTAAAAATCTGACTGTTTGTATCAATCAGAGTTCCTATCGCCCTACTTTCATCATAATTTTTAACTGTGGTTGCTATTCTCAAAAGCCCCTCATCGATAATCTGAAAAATAGTAACCGATACCCCGAGAAGATGGGATATCTTATCAACAAACTCAGAGTTATCTGAAATAAGGATTTTTCCTATCATAAGTTCGTTGACTCTGTGTTCTCCGATCTTTAATTTTGCGTCCCCTTTCAGGAATGACTTGCCATGCTCTCCAAATATTTTATCGAGCTCATTAATCTTTGCTTTTAAAACCTCCTCGATCCTCTTTTGATTATCTTTCATCTGTTGAGATCTGATATCAAATCCCCCTACAAATTTCTGCAGTTCGTTAGTCTGTACTGCATATTCTTCCATCGCATCAAACACAAGATTTGTTTCGGTAAGATTACCATTCGCTATATCAGATATATTATTAATCGCAGTAAGAATCTCCTCAGATCCGAGGCGCACATTAGTAACCTCTTCGGATATCTTTGAAACAAGTTCATTTATCAGCTTGTTGGATCTGTTTATCTCATGGAGCATATCTGTTGTTGTCTTAGAATATTTTACGCCCTCTTTTATGACACTGTTATTTTTGTCGATAAGTTCATAAATTCTATTCGCCGAAATGGTAGACTTATCTGCTAATTTCCTGATCTCACTGGCAACTATATTAAAACCACGCCCGGCATCCCCGGCTCTCGCAGATTCTATAGAAGCATTCAGCGACAGAAGGTTGGTCTGTTCAGCAATCTCATTAATCATCTCAATTATATTAGTTATCTCAACGGAACTTGACTCAATCTTCAATATTTCATCATCAAGATTTTTCATAGAATCAAGGCCGTACTCCGCATTCTCCCTCGCTTTTTTACAAAGATCGGTCGCCTTTATAGACTCTGCCGAGATCGTTTCGACCATCATATTCAGATTTTCAAAATTACGCACTGTCTCCTCAACTGTTGATGCCTGCGTAAGTGCAGAGTCGGAAACGTGACTCGAAGTTTTATACATCGTACGGAGATTTTTCGACATAACAAGGATAACATCGTAGACTTTCTGTATGAGAGACTTAAGAGTTATTATTGTTTCGTTGAATGAGTATCCCAAGACGCCAAATTCATCATCCCTTTTGTGAGTGAAATTTACTGTCAGATCCCCATCTTTTATAGATTTACTGTAATTGATAAAATTCTGCAGCGGAATAATCATCAGCCGTTTAATAGCCAAATTGATCAGGATTATAATCAATATGATCGCTAAAACAGCAAAAGCTCCGGTAACAGCCGAAGTGACAAATATGGAACGTCCATAAATCTCGGACGGTTTGTATGCCACATAATAAAACGATCCGTCAGAAATAAAGTGTTTTATAAAAATCTTATAATCGAGATACTGAGACTCAAACAACCTATTCTCAACTATAGAGCTCTTTTTATCCTCATTAATTATCTCTTTTATAAACGAACCGATGTTTTTCCTGAATTTATCATCAGTTAACCTGTAATTATAAACCTTTTCAACTCCGTCCCGATCGTGCAGCCCGCAGAATCCATTTTCACCAATCCTGAATTTTATAATTATGGGGTCCAATATATACTCACTTATTCCGGTTGACACTAGGATGTTCATATCATCCAAACGGCTCTCTATCAACTCTTCTGTAACTTTTCTAACCTGAGCGGTCTGCACAAAAATCATTACTGCCGATGAAGTTATCCATAAGAAAGCAACACTAAAAAATGTAATTAGGGACATTCGCCTTTTGACAGACTTCCTTAGTTGTCCTCCGGAAATATTATACGACTTTATCTTCTCTTTTTTTGAAACAGGCTGATATTTTACTTTTTTTTCGCTCTTTAGCGGACGGTTCTTTCTCTTTTTTTTAATTACAGTTTCTCGTCTCTCTTTTTTAGCTACTTTCTTTATTTCTTCGAGAATGTCCCTTTTTTTCTTCATCACATATCCTTACTGAAAGATAAAAACTTCACAATTAATTGTCGTAATTTATAAATAAAAGATTATACCACACGCTGTAAAATTATTAACAAAAATCAACATTGGCATTTTACATACCATTCAAATAAAAAAAGCGGAGAGTCTCCTATAAAAAGGGAATCCCCGCTTGTCT
>JBFZEO010000383.1:0-5689 GCA_041306845.1 Spirochaetota bacterium | reverse complement strand
CACCTGGAGCATCCCCCCATACCTCATTCATAAGTTCTTTTACATGAGATTCCTCGTTATCAAGTCTGGATTTATACCATTCCCCTTCAACAACTCCGACACTACGCTCCATCACTTTGTCCGGAGAAAGCCATCGAGTGTCATTACTTACAGCAGTAATTATTCTGTTAATTATTTCGTCACCGTCGGCGAAGTCATATTCTGTCTTTATGCCGCTTTTTTTTAGGGAATTAACCATCAGATAAACACTCTGAGGAGTGTCCAGTCCGAAAGCACAACCGATCATGTCATTCCGCGGCGGCATATTATGGAAAATAATGGCAACTTTCTTCTTATCCTGTGCTATTTTCCGCAAACGTGCCCAATTAGAGGCAAGTCTGCATATCTTATCAACCCGCTCTGTTATAGGCCGCTGAACTATTCTTTCACCGATATCGTCTCTTATTGATTCACTATAAGCTGCCGTAACTGTTATTAACTGACCATCAAACTCCGGCTGATATACATTGGAGTTAAGCGACATCATATCGAGTCCGTTATGTGACTTTTGCCAATCATCATATGACTGATAAGTTGAGAGCGCCTGCAGAACTGATACTTCTAAAGGTGCGAATATACTGTTGCCAAGCGATATTGTTCCGTCTCCCGGATTTGACAAAATGCTCATAGAAAATCCGATGGTATTAATAACAGCATCAACAACAAGAACCCCATTCCTCATAAAAAGATTATCTATTGTCCATTGCAATCCCCGGCAGCCGGCAGCTGGATCTGGTGCTGTGGACGTAAAAACCGGAAGCGGAATGGAACCTGCCCTTTCAACTCCCGAGATGATCTCATCAACAAAATATAGATTATCATCATACAAATTACGTGCATGAAAAAGGATCCCGATAACCGGTTTACCCGACTCTTTTAAATTATCGAAATATTCCCTATCTCCCAAATCAGCATCTTTCCTGTAGATCCCCTCCCACAAAACCTTGTCCGGCGGAACAACAGTTAAATCTTTAAATTTTCCATAATTTTTCGCTATATAAAGGAAAATATTCTTCCCATTCTTTTCCCCCGGAGACTGTTTATAATTAAAAAGAGTCTCATATTCAAGCGGTGAGAGCCCAGACATCGGAAGTGTAATCTTATTCTCATCCGTAAAACCTGACCATATAAAAAACCGTTTTACGCCGCCAAATTTCTTAATCAGAGTATTAAAACTCTTAAAATGGGTAAGTCCGCCATGCATCAAGATTACTATAAAATCGGAACCGCTGATTTGATTTTCAAATGCGGAATAATCATCCTTGCTTGTATCCATAATATATGAATTTATAAAAGTTATATTAATACTGCCGTCAGTCTCTCTGCCGATCTCCTCCGCCGCTTTTTTATAAATATATGATTGATCCATCGGAGATAAAATAACAGATATCTTAAACATGATACTGCTCCATAATTTTTTTCGCCAAAGTAGCGGCTATTCCGTTTATCAGATCCTCTTTAACGTTGAATGAATATTTTGTCTCACTACTCGATATTAGCCCCAACATATCTGAGATACCGGAACTCACCTCATCAAAACTCAGTAAACCCCATTCTAACTGATCGAGAAGATGTACACAGAGTGAAATGACAGTAACAAGCCGATCTTCCCTATCAATTAGATCAAAAAACTGATTAAATTCATCCGTTCCGATAGAACAACAATCCTTCATGTGAGCATAAATAATCTCTTTACAGATCCCATATCTTTTGAGACGCCTTAGAATGGAGTGCTGCCCGGAAGGAGAGAGGCCGGTCTGCAAATAGAGTGCCTCTTTTACACCATCTTTAACACACCTTCCTATGAGCTCTCCAAGTTTAGAATGTTTGCCGGCATATGAGAGGATAACAGGAGACTCTTTACAACAAGCTATGATTGTACCATCTGTACCTGACCCGGTGGCAATCCCGGTGGAATAACAGCTTCCTGCCATCAATTCCTGCAAAGCCGCAGTTTTTGCCTCAGTACAGGTTACTAAAGCACGCGTGATTGCCCCTTCATCAAGATCAGCATTTATAAAGAGGAGGATATTTATCGTACCTGCCTTATGCGGAATACTCTTCCCGTTTTTTTCATGATATGATGCCGGATCCCCTGCCCGGCCGCCATTGATCTCGACACCGCCGGTTACTACAGCTGTGACAACAATATCATCATAATGCAATTCCTTTATCGCAACATTCTCCATCGAGGCCGCTGTTGATATTCCAGTCACTTTTTTACTGTCGAGACCAAGACCATCAGCTATCCCGGCAAGATGCACTTTATAAGTGGGCGCCTTTAAAGTGCAAGATGTCCCGGGTGCAATATTCTCATCATGATTAAAGACAGCCGATATATCCTCCCTATAATTTCCATTGAGCGGTGATGTACTCAATACACCGCGTCTAACTTTAAATTCCACAACGATGCTCCTACCAATGCGGCGAACCTCCTCACCTGTCGGTAATTTATGTAGCACCATGATTTACTCCGCCGGATATTTTACCTCTATTTTCATTTAGAATGGTTATCAACTCATCTGAATTCCCACAGAGTTTTACCATATCGGCATTTTCGCGATACTGCTTCCGGCAGTCATCATCCTTTCTAAAAGAAACAACTTTTTTCCCGGACTCAACGGCATAGTTCAATAAATCCCCATTTTTCCGGTTAAGACTACCGATTTCTACTCCGGAGTCTATAACCATTCCAACTCGATCGATCATAATGCGGGCATTGTTAAGTGAAAGATCGCTTATATCTTCAAATGGTTTCTCAGTAAAGACATCGATCCCAATTGTTTTTGCTATTTCACAATCAACATCGTTCTCATGGATAATTCCAGCTGCTGTACCAATTCCGTGTCTGGCAAGGAGACGATAAATTGGGATGCCGCTCCCTCCGCCGCCGATAACAAAAACAGACGGTTCTATACGATTAGAAATCTCGATTGAACCAAGAAGATTATTAAAATTAGCGGATTCAAATCCGTATAGATCCTTTATAACCTCGTTATTTATTATCTCATCAGCACTCCCATTCGCCACAATCTGCCCGCCTTTGACAAGAACTATCGTATCACAACTCTTTACTGCGATATCAATCTCATGAAGAGAAAGGATGATAGTAATGTGTTTTGTTTTACTAAGAACTTTAAGTATCTCAAGCAACTCAAGCCTGTGTCTGATATCAAGATGAGTCGTGGGTTCGTCGAGTATTATGATTTCCGGCTCCTGCACTAAAGCACGTGCAACAAGGATTTTTTGTTTCTCACCGTCACTTAACTCCATAAAATACCTGTTAGAAAGATTTTGCGCATTGACAAGGAGCAGCGCCTCTTTGATCTTTTGTCTGTCATTTTCAGTCAAACGTCCAAGGTAATCAGTATGAGGATATCTCCCCATCGCTGCAACCTCAAAACCAGTAAGCAGTTCACCTGAAAATTTAGAGGTCAGTACAACTGATAACTTTTTAGCAAGTTGTTTCTGCGGTATTTCAAACAGATTCTTGGAATCAATATAAACCGCCCCATCTACTGATGGTAAAAGTCCTGCGATAGTTCTTAAAATCGTCGTCTTCCCGGCACCATTGGGTCCGAGCAGGCAAAGGATCTGCCCTTTATAAGCAGCAATATTTATGTTTTCCACAATTTTCTTTTTACCATACCCGACAGACAAATTTTCCGTATAAAGTTGTTTCATAATGATGATCTCCTTTTAAGTATCAGACAGATAACTATCGGTGCACCAATAAATGATGTAACAGCACTTATGGGTAACTCTGCCGGTGAAAAAATAGTCCTCGAAACAAGGTCACAGAGGAGAGTTATCAAAGCTCCTATCAAAAGTGTACCGGGTAAAAGAATTTTATTGTCAGAAGTGCCGAACACAAGCCGTGCTATATGGGGTACAGCCAGACCTATAAAGGCGATCGGTCCGGCAAATGCAGTAACTATCGCTGCAAGTATACTGGCAATAATAACAATAAAAACCCGCAATACACTGATATTTACCCCCATACTTTTTGCATACTCCTCACCCATGAGAAATGCATTGAGCGGTTTAACAAGAAAAATCATCGAAATCATAATCGGCACACCAACTACAATGAGAATAAAAATATTATTCCATGTAAATCCGGAAAAACTCCCCATCGTCCACATCATAAAACCATGAAGTTCTTCCTTATCTGCAAAAGCAACGAGGATATTCGTAACGGCACTGCATATATAACCGATCATAAGTCCGATAACAAGGAGGGTAACTACCGACTTGACTCTACCTGCAAATGAAACTGCTATCATAGTGACAACCATAGCTCCGGCAAAAGCGGCTATAAAAACCATAAAAGGACTCAAAGCTCCCAATCCTATGCTGAATCCGCCAAGAGTCACAAGGGCAACACATAGAACAGATCCTGAGGATACCCCCAATACAAAAGGTTCTACAATTGGGTTTTTAAAAAAAATCTGCAGCAAAATACCTGCTCCTGCCAATGCTGCTCCTCCGAACAAAGCACCAACTGCACGAGGAAACCGGATATTCCATACAATCTCGCTCATATCATTTGACGATCTATTCCATTCACACAAGATACTTACCACATCATCAAGCGGGATTTTTACTGCCCCCAAAGCTATATTCAATAAGAAAGAAAAAAACAGTAAAAGAACAACACTTCCAAATAAAATTCCAAACTTTAATTTATCATTTTTCCATTTCATAACTTCATCCTTAACTACTCTTTATATTTTATAAAATGTTTCACATTATTTTGAGCCGATGTCTCATCACTGAACATAAGACAAAGATCTTCAAAAATCTCATCAGTTTTATCTGAGGATTGATAATAATCCTTGCCGAGGTACCAAACATTTTTATTACTGATTGACTTCATTTTTGCAAGAATAGGAGCTTGAACTACAATTGATTCTATTGTCGGGCAGAAAAGTTTCATTGTAGAAAATATTAAAATATCAGCATCTTTTGATCTCATATAAAACTCTTCTATTGAGATTGTATAATACTTAGGAGGCAATGTGGAGAATACATAATTTCCCCCAGCCATATTTATCATGGAAGCAACATACGAATCTGAAGCTGCAATATAGACCTGACCATTATATATTAGTCCCCACGATACTTTGGGTAGCGGTTTCTTTCTGTCTATCCGGCTTGCTATTTCTCCGATCTTTTTTAGTTTCTCTTCAAAAAAAAGCTCTGCTTCCCTCTCCTTATCACAAAAAAGACCAAAGAATTTTATCCACTCAAGTTTTCCTGCCGGACTCTGTTCCATATAATCACAACAGACAGCATATGTTATCCCAAGTTCATCAAATTTTCTGGTCATAGCCTGCATCCCGTGATGTCCGGAAAAAACAAAAGCTACCTCCGGCCTCCTATCGAGGATTGTTTCAAAATCGGGCGAAGTATTCTCGCCGGTATAGATAATTTTACCGGATGACATTGCATCAGATATCTCTTTTATCTCCCACAACTCTTTCTTCATCGTAACCATCTTAATGATATCAACTGCATCAAGTGCTCTGAGTAACGATGCCTGCGTTGAGGAACATACTAAAGCATTCTCAACCGGCGTCCTTATAACAATGCTCCCTTTAGTGTTTTTAGGAATGGTACACACTTTTGGTACAAGGAGAATCCTTCT
>JBFZEO010000381.1:0-11283 GCA_041306845.1 Spirochaetota bacterium | reverse complement strand
CACGAAGCAAAGAGTCTAAAATTGAATCTTTGGATATTTATCCAACCTATGAGTATAACAGATTTATAGAACCATAAGAAAATAGTACAAGCACAGTTACTCCCCCGATAACTCGGTAAACTTCACCGCAAAGTCCGGGGGAGGAGCGCTATATCTGTAGAGTTGAGTTTAAGTTGCTAAATAGTGCTTATACGCCGCTTGATTGTAATTTTTAGTTGAAAAAAAATGAATAATATCTTAATCTATCAATATCAAGGGGTGAGCGAGATGTTAAGAAGAATTGTTTTGTCTTTTATGATACTTTTTTTGTCCTTTAATGCTGTTGCCGTAAAAAGGCTTCTTGTCTGGATTCCCGATGATGAGGTTTACAGAAGAGTATTTAGTCCGGTATTTGCAATTTATGAGAAAAAAAATAATGTTAAAATTAATATTGAAACGTTCGCTTTGCGGGAGCTTAAAACTAATGCGATAAACGAAGTAATGAAAGGTTCAGGTCCTGATTTATTATTCGGGATAAACGACTGGATTGGAATGTTGAAAGATACAAAAACAATTATTGAACTGAATGATCTTATCGATTCCCCTAAATTTAAAAATACCATAACAGATAATGCCTATATAGCATCCTCAGTAAACGATAGAATATTTTTGGCCCCTGTTTCTATGAGCGGGCTGGTTCTTTTGTATAATACAGATATTGTTTCTGCTCCTCCGGCAACATTTAAAGAAATGGTCGATATTGCTGTAAAAAAGACTGATCCGGCTAAAGGAATATACGGATTGGGGAGTGATTATACCTCCTCATATTATACAGTGCCTTTTATATTGGGATTCGGAGGTAAAATTCTCAATGATGACAGAACGATAGGACTCGGATCAAGAGAAACAATAAACGCATTTAGAGCAATTCATGACATTGTATATAAGCAGAAATGTTCCGCTCCGCTTGTAGGAAGGGAGACTCTGCTTGAGATATTTATAGAGGGCAAGGTAGCGATGCTTATCTGTGGAACCTGGGATCTAAAAAACATTATAGATTCGGGGAAAGCTGATAAATTTAAGGTTGCGATGTTCCCGGAGGTTTCATCAACAGGTTTGAAAATAAGACCGCTGGTTGAATTTAAAGGATTAATGGTTACTGCTTCTTCAAAGAATAAGAAAGATGCGGCAAAACTGGCAGAATACATGTGTATGCCGGAGGCTCAGAGATATTTTGCTAAATCGTCTTTGCAGATTCCTACACTCAGAAAATATGTTCCTGATGTTGAAGATGAAACAATGGCCTATTATGAAGCATTCCAGAAGCAGCTTGACATAGCTTATCCGATGCCTAAGGATCTTGAATTGGAATACTACTGGGCGGCAACCTCATCCACAATTAAAAAGATTTTAAAAGTTGATACTTTTGAAGAGTCTATAATAGTTGAGATGGCAAATAAATATAATGATTTACTTGCCAGGAAGAAGAAAAAGAAATAAAAATGAAAAGTCTTTTTTATCGATTTAGAAGTATAATTATTTTCTATATGGTTATTGTTTTTTCCATTATAATTGCTGGATTTACCGTTTATCAGACACTTTTCCTTAAGGGCGAGATAGAACGAAAGATAGAGATTGAGGTTGATTCGGCACTTTCGAGGAGTATTGATAATCTTAACAAAAAAGTTCTTGCAATGAAGGGTGTTCTCAGGTTGATGGTTAATGATGGAATAATCGCTAAGGAAGTGAGAAGCAAAAATCAGGCAGGAATTCTAAATAGGATAGAGTATTATTCTCCGATTCTTGATCTGATGAATGTTGAAATATTTGATGTTGATGGCAATTATTACACGACAACACGAACCGATTTTAAATACAGATTTACTGATGTTGAGATGAAGCAGGCGATAAACACTGTTACTCAGGATAGCTCGGTCTTTTTTTACACCAAAAAAAATGCGCTTATTGTTAAATATCTTCAGAGGGATGCCGGATTATCCGGTTCCGGATTCTCAGGTATAATAGCTGCAGGATTTTGTTTTGATAATGAAAATCTCTATGCTGATTATTTAAAAGAGGCAATAGGTAGTGATTTCTTTATCATAAATGAAGATAAGGTGATTAGCTCCACATTCATAGACGAAAACACGCTGGAACGTTTTACTGCCGTAAAGATCCCTGAATATTATCTTAATGAGGTAAAGGAGAGGGGAGATTCTTTTATAAAAGAAATCAATATAAATGGAAATAAATATGTAGTTGCCTTGAGTAAGATTGCATTAAACAGAGGTAATAGTACGGGTATAATCGGTGCTGCTGTTGACCGTTTTGTTATTGAGAATATCATAAGGCAAAATATTATCACAGCTGTTGTTATCTCAGTTTTGATGTTTCTGTTTATAGTAATTGTTTCTATACTGATAAGTAACAGGATAACTAAGCCGATAAGAAGTTTGACCGAAGTTGCAAATATAAATGCGGGAGGCGGGTTCCGTATTGTTGAAAATATCTCAAAGAACGAGATCGGTGATTTTACCGTCCAGTTTAATAATATGATAAACGAGTTAAGAAATGTTCATAACACCCTTGAAGAGAGGATTACCGAGAGGACGAAAGAGCTTAAAGATTCAAATGAAAAGCTCAAGATTGCCTATGAGGAAAAAATAAAAGATCTTAAGATGGCTCAGAGGATACAGAGCGCCCTTATCCCAAGAAATTTTGAGGATATCGATAGTGTTGAGATAAAAGGACTCTATATCCCGATGGATGATCTGGGGGGTGATCTGTATGACGTTTACAGGTTAAGCGGGAATAGGATCGCGATAGTTATACTCGATGTTGCCGGTCATGGTGTACCGGCATCCCTTATAACTACTATGGCAAAAATTTCATTCAGCACAAACAGTCAGAAGAGTAATAATGCCGGAGAGGTTGTGAAAATGGTAAATAGCGATGTTTATCACGCACTTGGCGATAATAATGATTTTTTTACTGCTTTTTATTGCATAATAGATATAGAACACAATGTGATGGAGTATGTTAATGCCGGACATAACGAAATATATCTGAAAAAATCTGACAATAGTATCGTTTCTTTAAAGGTTACAGGACCGATGATAGGAGTTATGAATGACATTGAGTTTGAGACAGGGCGAGTAAATATCTCTAATGGGGACAGACTGGTTCTGTATACAGATGGGGTGGTCGAAGCTAAGGATGATACCGACAAGGCTTATGAACCGGCAAGACTTGTGGATTTCATAATCCATCACCACGGCAACCCGGAGGATTTCGTCAAGAAACTTCACAAAGATCTCATGGACTTCAAGAAATTAACCCCGCACAACGACGATATTACTCTGCTCGTTGTGGATATCAAGTAAAGGATTTAGAAATGGCAAAAGTTGCAATCTATAAATGTACAAGTTATGATGAAGAGACTGTTTTTCAGGTTATAAAGAGAGCTGTCGATACACTCGGCGGGATAGAGAAGTTTGTCTCAAGAGATAAAAAAATTCTTATCAAACCTAATCTTCTCACTCATAAGTCGCACGGATCTCTTGCTACGACAAACAGTTCTATTTTTAACGGTGTTGTCAGGTTGTTAAGGGAGAGCGGTTATGAGAATGTATATTTTGGTGATTCACCGGGGATAGGTACTCCTAAACAGGTGGCAAAAAGTGCCGGTATCCTCGATATTGCCGACAAGTGGGACGTGCCGATGCTTGACTTTGAATCTGGAACCGTTGTTTCGTATCCATCCGGCAGGATAAGTAAACAGTTTGAGATCGCATCCGGCGTAAGCGAGTGCGATGAAATAATAAGTCTGCCTAAGATGAAGTCTCACCAGTTGACACGGATAACAGGAGCGGTAAAAAATCAGCTCGGTTGCGTTTATGGACTAAACAAAGCCGCATTCCACGTCAAATTTCCTAACGCCGTCGACTTCTCAAAAATGCTTATTGATCTCAATAAACTTCTTCCGGTTAAACTTTTCATAATGGACGGCGTTGTGGCGATGGAGGGCAACGGCCCGTCCGGCGGTAGTCCGGTTAATATGAATGTGATTATTGTTTCTGATGATCCGGTAGCGGTTGATACAGCATTCTGCAGGCTGATTGCTCTTGATCCGGAATTTGTCCCTTTTATTAAATATGGTCGGGAATACGGGTTGTCCGACGGGATTATAGATATCGTTGGCGATGACATATCGGGATTGATTAACAAGGATTATGATGTTGTCAGGTCGCCTGTGCGTGATGAGACTCTATTCGGGTTCCTTGTTCCTCTAAAAAATCTTATAATAAGACGTCCCTACATAGATAAGAAAAACTGTGTGAGATGCGGTATCTGTTCCGACGCTTGTCCGGTGAATGGTAAAGCTCTTAAAATTAAAGCTCCCGGTAAATATCCGGAGTATGATTATATGAAATGTATAAGGTGCTACTGTTGTCAGGAGATGTGCCCGCATAAGGCGATAAAAGTAAAAATGCCTTTTATGGGGAGGATTCTTCTCTATAGAAAATCGGGGAATAAGAGATCAAAGTAACCGCCCCATTCTAATTTAAAAATCCGCAGTTGGTTTTAAGATCCCCCCTAAAGAAAAAAAAATAAATGCCGATTTATCTAAGTAACAGAGTGATGTTTTTACCAAGGAGAGGCATTTTGAGAAAACAAATCGTTATATTTTTATTTATATTGTTAGTGTCGGGGATGTTCGGACAGAGTAAATCTGATGTGTCGGGGAGTGATTTTTTTCCTCTGAAACTTGGTCAGAAATGGGTGTATAATTTCTCTGATAATGGGAATGAGAGTGTTGTGACACATTTTATCGGAGCAACTTACATGATAAATGACGGTGAGAATAATGTAGTCAATACCATCGGATATGAGGTGAGCAGTGAAGGCACCGGAGATAAATGGTTTTATCTTGTTAATGACGGATATGTCTGCTCATATGAAAAAATCGATGAGGATAAGTACGGATTGATAAAACTTATTCCAATTCTACCTAAGGTGAATGACAGCTGGGTGTCAAGCGGGATCACATATGTGATAACCGAAATGACAGGCGAGTATGTCAGGGTGGAGTTCATGGATGATGCCAATGATGTTACCGGGTACAATGTATATAAAAAGGGTACCGGACCATTTGAGATGTATACTTACAGAACCGAAAATGGACTAAAGAAAGATACGCTATTCACACTGCAGACAGCTCCTGAAAATGTTAAAAATGAGAAAAATGTACAGAGAGAGACTCAAGAAGCAGTAAAAGATAAGATTGTGAATGCTGTTAAAGAGAGTGTTGTGATGCCGAGTGCGGAGAATGACGGATATGACGGTACGTATATCAAGAATTTAAGACGGGATTATTACTATATACAGGTTGGCTCTTTTATAAAAAGGGAGAATGCATTGCGCCAGTTTAATACTGTGAGGGAAAAGGGGTTTGATGCCGTTGTCTATGAGGATCCTCTTGACGGGATGTTCAAAGTGCTGGTTCAGGGGAATAGTGATATGAACGGTACATATCAGCGGGTTAAGGGTGAAATAATAGGAAGCGCTTATTATAAGAAAAAATAAAAACTTTCTTGATTATTGAGATTATATTTGCTATATATATAATGTACCTCCTTTTATTTTTTAATTTAACAAGACGACCGTTGTTAACGGTCGTTTTTTTATTTTATTCTAAGCGATTCTTTTTGAATTCTTACTGATTTTATAGTATCATGCGGTAGAGTTTTATTTAAATAATTTTTATGGATAAATGCAGCAATGAACATAAGAAAATATCTCTTAATTTTTATTACTCTTTTAGGCGGAGTTGCTGTTCTCTACGCAGAGGCAGCAGGAAGTACCCTTTTTTTTGTTAATAAAAGGATGACCGAACTTATTATTCAAGTTGGTCTAATATTGATAGCATCTAAGATAGGCGGTTCTCTGGCAAAGATGATGAAACAGCCGCCCATACTTGGAGAGATAATCGCCGGTATTATAATCGGCCCTTACCTGTTGGGTGGTGTTCCGGTTCCGATGTTTAACACCGGTGTTTTTCATCTTAACAACGCAAATCTTGCTGTTATGCCGGAACTCTATGGTATCGCAGTTATCGGATCTCTAATCCTTATTTTTCATTATGGGATAGAGTCTGATCTGTCCTTGCTGACTAAGGTTAGTCTTCCAGGATTTTTTATTGGTGTTACCGGAACCATACTCTCTTTTGTTTGCCTCGATGCAGTGACTGCACTCCTTTTAAAAACAGATTTTTTTGACAGAAGAGCTGTCTTTATGGGGGTACTCGGTGTGGCAACGTCGATAAATATTGCCGGCCGTGTTCTTAAGAGCAGCAAAAGATTAGATTCGCCGGAGGGTGTTACCATTCAGGCTTCGGCTGTGATAGATGACCTGCTGGGGCTCGTTATGCTTGCTGCTGTACTTGCACTTACCGAGCTGAGCGGTAATAGTAAAAGCATAGATTGGGCGAAGGTTTCTAACATTCCTGTTAAATTGATCTTAATCTGGTCGGGGTTAGTCGTGTTCGGATTCGTCTTTGCGCGATATCTCGGCAGATTCTTAAAGATTTTTAAGTCTGTAAAAATCTTCTCCATTTTAGCATTGGCAATTTCATTTATAATCGCCGGGGTTTTTGAGCGTTCGGGGCTCTCAATGCTAATTGGTGCCTACATAATGGGATTGGCGCTCTCAAAAACAGATATCTCCTTTGCAATAAACAACGAACTCCATTCTATTTTCCATTTCTTTGTTCCTATATTTTTTACTGTGATAGGAATGTTAATAAACGTGAAATTGATATTTTCCTTTGATGTTATAGTTTTCTGCGTTGTTTATACGGTAGTTGCGATAGTTGTCAAGGTTGTTGGATGCGGTGCTCCGGCTTTTGCACTTAACTTTAATCTTATGGGTGCGGCAAGGATAGGTGTCGGGATGATCCCGCGCGGTGAGGTTGCCCTGATAATAGCCGGTATCGGGATATCATCCGGCATACTTTCGTCGAAGTTGTTTTCCGCCGGAATTTTTATGGTCTTTATATCTGCGCTCATTTATCCGCCGATAATGACATTCTTACTAAAAAACAAAAAGACTGGTCTTAAAAAGGATGAAGTCAACATAGATAAAAAAATTATAACTTATGACTTCCCATCGTCTGATATAAAAGAGATTGTTGTAAGCAAGATTGTTAAGTCTCTTGAAACTGAGGGGTTTTTTATAACAAGTTCAGGTAAGGGTAGAGATAATGTTGTTTTTCAGCTGAGAAAAGAGGATGTTTTTTTTACCATGTATTTTGATGATAGGACAATTTATCTAAGTACCTCTGATGAGGATGTTTCCTTTGTCAAGACAGTTGTTTATGAGTCTATCGTTAATCTTTACAATGCAGTGGAGAAGATAAAAAGCGTTACTAATAAACCGGAAATAATGAAGAAAGATCTGACCGATGACAATAGCCGGGTAGAGGTAAACATTCTCAAAGTCCTGACGAAAGAGTGCATAAAAGTGAACCTTGAGAGCAGAACAAAAGAGGATGTTATCATCGAACTTATCGATATACTTGATAATGCCGGTCTCATAACTGATCGGGAAGAGATCGTTGAGTGTGTTATGCAGAGAGAAGCCTCGATGAGTACCGGCATGCAGTTTGGGATTGCGCTCCCGCATGGCAAGATTGATAAAGGGGTCAAATCTATGTGCGCTGCCCTCGGTATCAGCAGGAAAGGGGTTGATTTTGATTCTCTTGATGGGCAGCCTTCCAATATTTTTATATTGCTAATATCGCCCAAGAGTAATCCAGGTCCCCATATCCAGTTTTTGTCGGCAATCAGCACGATATTTAACGACGGAGAGGCGAGGGATCGGGTGTTAACATCCTCCAACAGTGATGAAGTGTGGAGTGTCCTTGAGGAATACTACAAGAAGATAATCAAGAAATAAAACAGAATCACTGTCAATTTAGGCTGCTTCTAAAAAAAAGGCTTCCTCATGCATTACGAGGAAGCCTAAGTTGTAAACAGTAAATTATTCTACAATAGAATTGTAATTCTTTACGTATTCATCAGCAGTTAATGTTCCGTTTATGTATACTTTTTTGTTGTTGAGAAACTCATAGGTCTTTGGTGAGAATTTTTCAGAAGGATTGCTCCATGTGTCCGGAGAGTCGACATAAAACAGTTCAAGACTTGTAAGTTTTTCAAATCCGTCTATCCTGTCGGTAATCTTGCTGTTTCCCCAAGTATAGAATTCCCTAACATTTGGAATTGTCTCGAAGTTTGCTGTATTCGATATTCCTGAGAAGCTGATATCAAGGATCTGAAGATTTTTGAGCAGTGAGAGATCCGGAATAGTTGTTATGTCATCGAGTCCCCCGATGTATAGCTCCCTCAGTGTCGTAATTTTCGAGAAGTGATTTACTTGTTCAGGTGTGAGATTTTCATTCTTTGAAGCAGCAAGAATTTCCAGTTTGTCCAGTTCGGCAATAGGTGTAAAGTCAGTGAGTTTTTCGCAGTCATAGATTAAGAGTCCCTTTAAATTCTTACACGCTTTTAATGCAGATATGTCGGTTAATTTTTTATTCTCACTAATGTCGAGCCACTCAAGAGAGGTTAATTGCTCAATACCAGCCAGGTTAGTCAAGTCGTTCTTACTCAGGCTGAGATATTTGAGGTTCTTAAGATCTTTTAATATCGGAACAGTTTTTAATTTATTGTTTTTGAGATTGATAAATTCAAGATTGTTTAAGGAATTTAGAGAGTCGGCCTTAGTTATCGAGTTTTTCTGCAGATTAACGATCCTGAGATTTGGCAGTCCGATGAGTGAGTCTGTATTCTTGAAATCATTATTAAACAGGTTTGCTGAGAATATTGTCTCCGGTGTAATATCTTTTAAATCAACCTTGTTAATCTTACTCTTTGGCAGATAGATGTTTGTGTTCATAAACGGTTTGCCCTCTTTGACAGAGAGATTAAATTCGTCCTGTTTAAAGAGTATTTCTGCATTTGTTACAACATTCCCTATTACCGATTTCATAAGAATGGGATAGATTGGTATTGAAGAGAAGCTGTCTACGAGCGAAATATTGTTGCATCTTATTTTTGTTTCAAATATACGTTTGCTGAAATCCGGCGGGTACATGAATATATTGAGTCCAATCGAGAAATCAAACCAGCCGTATCCCTCATATAGGAGGTCGAAAATAAAGATATCCATAACAGGAGCCGCAGGATCACTCGTAACTACCTCATATCCGGCATTCCGGAGAGCGAGAGTTATATTTTCTCTTACCTTTGCGCTAATCTCAGAGTTCTTTGCAACGTTAAATTCTCCGACCGGAACGCCATATCCATTCCTGATATATCCTAAGAACGTTTCGCTACGACCCTCTTTTAATATTTTTTCAGATACATCTGTCCTTCTGTTTGCTACTGTTCGGATAACAATTTTTCCTTTAGATGGTGCCGCTGACGGCTGTGTGATGGAAAATCCGTTTAATACAGCGTTGAATGACGGATTTTCGTCTGCAAAAGTCAATAGATTGACCATTAGTAAAGTAAACAAGATAAGGTTTTTCATTTATATCTCCGTTATAATTAAAATATCTGGATATTATATATATTTTTACAGCGGAGTCAATTCCTTTAGAATATTTCAAAAAAAAATATATTTAAATAGATAATCCTATGGTCAAAATTTACAATTAGCAAGACACGGATTACGCTCCTATATATTTTTCCAGTATGTTTAAGATATCGTTTTTGTGGTAAGGTTTAGATATTATTTCATTGATGCCGGACTCTTTACACTTGTTGATGGTTGTTTGGAGGATATCTGCGGTTACAGCTACGATCGGTATCTCCACATTGTCTTTCCTTATAAGGGATGCCGCTTCAAACCCGTTCATAACAGGCATGTGGATATCCATAAAAATCATGTTATAGTTCATCTCGCTGTATTTCTCAACACATTCGAGTCCGTTGTTGGCGATATCAGCGTCGAGGTTCAGTTTCTTTAGAATGGAGGCAAAGAGTTTCTGATTGACCGGATTGTCCTCCACTATGAGGACTTTTTCCATATTAAAGCCCCGTATCTCCCTTTGCGGAATTTCATTTGAGTTAACAACAGGTATATTTTGAGGATAGTAGGATACTATTGTTTTTATAAGTTCAGTTTTTTTTAGCGGATTTAACAATGTTGCGCTCTTTTCCGCATTCTCAAACAGAGCATCATTCTCCGCACCCGACTCCCGCCCGATGACGATCAGATTGTACTTTATGCCTGCACGATTTAGTATTGATGCGGTATGTTCAGAGATGGATTCACTGTTAACAATTATCAGGTTGTTTTTGCCGGGAGTTAAATATTCAGCTGATATTGTGTCTTTAAAGTTAATGTTTAAGTTGAAAATAGAGATTGATTCGGCGATTATACCGGTCAGTTCGGTATCGTTGAGTAATGTTACTATATTAAAATCATCTTTATTATACTCAGGTAAAATAGTCTGGCTGTCTGGATCTTTATGCAGGAATGCGGTGAAATAAAATTCGGAGCCCTTACCGGGAGCACTGACAACTCCGATTGAGCCGTACATCATGCCGGCGAGTCTTTTTGAGATAGAGAGCCCGAGTCCCGATCCGCTGTACCTTCTGTTTATCGTAGAGTCGAGCTGCCTGAATTCGAGGAACAAATTTTCCTGATCTTTCTGAGATATTCCTATTCCGGTGTCTTTAATCTTAAATGTCAATTCTGCCATCTCATCATTATCTCTGGTCTTTTCCACCGACACTTTTACGTACCCTTTCAATGTGTATTTTACCGCATTGTTTATAAGGTTTAATAGAATTTGTTTCAGGCGCTTTTCATCTCCCGACATAAATTTCGGGGTGTTGTTTGATATAGACAGATAGAATTTTAAATTTTTCTTTTCGGAGTTAATGCCGGATATTTCAAAAGTATTCTCTATTGCTTCCCAAACATTAAATTTATTTGATTCGAGAGTTATCTGTCCCGAGTCAATCCTTGTAAAGTCGAATATGTCATTAATTATATCGAGAAGTTGTTTTGATGAATATTGTATGGTTTTCAAATACTTTGTCTGTTCCGAATTAAGATTGCTCTCTTCGAGGAGTTCTGCCATTCCCACAATGCCGTTAAGAGGGGTTCTCAGCTCGTGCGACATGGTAGCAAGAAATGAGTTTTTTATTGTGTTCGAGTTGTCGATTAGCTTTTTCAGATTTTCGGACTTGAGATAACTGCGCTCGAGTTCCTTCTGGAGTTCTTCGGCTTTTC
>JBFZEO010000372.1:0-6633 GCA_041306845.1 Spirochaetota bacterium | reverse complement strand
AAGAAAGGGAATATGTTAAGGGCGGTTCTACGATACTTATCGAGATTAAAGATTAGTGTTTATTTCGCCTGATAGATAGATTTTACCGTCATCTTCGATTTTTATCATCTTTATTATGTGCATGAGTGCTATAAGTCGCTCCATGAGGCTCCTGAATTTTTCCGGGTCTACTGCCTTAACAAAAGGATCAGATAGTAAAATCTGCATGTTCTTAAAGAAAAAATCCACAATTTCCTCTTTCCGTAGTCCTGGATTCTTGTAAATGTAAAACTCTGCCGATGGAACGAGGTTGTTTATTATAAGCATCTCCGGATTGTGCTTGAGCCGTTCAAGTTTCTTGCTGCAGTCTGATATCACTTTTTTGTGTTCGTCTATTTTGTCTCCGTGTCCGGGGTAGAATGTGAATCTATCGTCTATATCCATAAGTTTTTTGTATGTATCGGTTATTTGATTTACCGACTTTTCAATTCCCTGATAATAGTCGATCTGTGTCATTATCCCTTTATAGAATGAGTCTCCCGAGAATACTGAGTTTATCTGATCTATAATGACTGCTATCGAGTCAATCGTGTGTCCCGGAGTGTGTATAAACCTCAGATTAACACTGCCGGCAGTGAGAATATCTCCGTCTTTCACTGATATATCCGCTTCAAATAGGTCAAAGTTATCCTCTGCCCCTTCGAGAAGTTTGATTTCAGCTCTCCTTCTTTGGTATTCCGGCATCAATTCCGAGGCTATTATTTTTATATCCGGGTTGAGTCCTTTTAGGCGGGTTACCGATCCTACGTGGTCGCCGTGAGAATGGGTCGATATCACAAAATTTATATCTTCCGGTGAGATGTCAATCTCTTTCAGTAACTGGAGGAGTCTGGTAAACGCCATATTATGACCGGGATCTATCAGTATAACCGAGTCTGATTTTATCAGATAGGAGTTTGAGCTTGCTTTTATGCTTATTTTGTATAAAATTTCATTTTCTTTAGTAATCATTTAAATAACGTCTTTACCCTTCTTAATTAACCATAGTTTGCCGACTTCGTTGTAAAAATCATCAAGAGGGAGTGTTGTTTTCATGACCGAGTTAAAGAAGTTGTACTTTGATAGATCATGATCGATTATCAGGTCTTTTACTTCATCATAATAGATTGTACCAGGCATCGGTGTGAGGATTGTGTATCCGGCGTAGGTTACTTTGTGTGAGCCGGCGTAATCCGACATCGCCTTAAAATCATCTTTGGTGTAGTCATAAGGGATAACATAGTTTCCCCGCAATTGAACTCCATTCTCATGAAATATGTCGATTGCTTTTGAAATGAGGTTTGCTTCGGATCCTTTGTTGTACTTTTTCAGTTCCTCTTCTCTGAAAGACTCAAATCCGCATATAACAACTTTTAATCCGTTCTCAGCCATTTTCTTTATGAGTTCCGGATATCTTACAGCGGTATCAGATCTGATATCCATTATATATGATTTTTCTATTTTTTCCTCTTTGATCCTGTCAAAAAGTTTATTTATAAAGTCGATGTTTACAACGGTATTTGCGTCAGAGAAGCGGACTATCGGATAGTCGTCGATCGACTTGAGCTCCTTTATGATCGACTCAACATCTCTCTGATAAAAACCGCCGTCAAACTGTGGCCATATGGAGCAAAAAGTACATTTATAAGGACAACCGAGCGAAGTGAACATGTATGTCGATGGGAATGGACTGCCGCCAACTTTATACGTATTTATCCACCTCTTTAGGAGATTGCGGTTCGGATAAATGTAATCTGTTGTTGCCGGATTTATTATTCTGTCCGGTGTACCGGTATATTTTAAACCGTTTTCGGTGTTAATGTAGATCCCTTTCACCGACTCTGGTTTTCTGTGGTTTTCTAATGCATCTGCTAAATCCTTAAATAAAAGGGCGCTTTGACCGGCACAGACAATATCGATATCGCTATCTTTAAAATCATTAGTGCAGAGCGTCGCGTGGAGTCCGCCGGCAACGGTGACTATTGATCTGTTGAATTTCTTGGCAGTTTTAAGTATGTCAACAGCAAAATAAAATTCACTCGCAATTACCGTTACTCCGACAATGTCCGGTTTATGTTTGTTGAGAAGTTCAAGAGTGAGAGTTTTAAAATCAACGGTTTCCGGATTAAGATCGTATTCTCCCTTCATGTCAAACAGTGTGACGTCGTGTTCTCTTAGCGCTTCAGCGACGACGAGAAGTCCGAGCGGCGGTCCTATAAGTTTTTTATGGATGTATTTTTTTGCCTCTTCCGGAGCGTATTCTAATATTTTATTTTCAGGTGATCTAGGGGGATTTATTAAAAGTATTTTCATGTTTCACATCCGTTTTTATAAGATTTAGATAAACTTATCAATTGATAAGATCTCATAGTTACCGTCGATAAACTTTGCTATCTTAGTGAGACTTTTACCGGGTCCGCATTCCACAAATTTATCCGTTCCATTTTCGAGCAGCTTTTCAAATGTTTTCTGCCAGTTAATGCTTCTTACGAGGTTGAGTCCCAATTCATTTATAACATCATCTTTATCAGTGATAATCCGCCTGTCAACAGTCGATATGATCGGATGATCGGGGTTTTTTATCTGAACGCTTGACTTTATGTAGTCTATGAAAATGTCCTCCGCTTCCTTTATATGGGGCGTGTGATATGGTGATTTTGCAAAAAGTTTGCGAGAATTTCCGGCTCCCTCTTCGATAGCACCAGCAACAATCTTATCTATCTCATCTTCAGTACCCGATATCACAAAGCTATATTTATTGGTAGTGTTTATTATTGTCGAGTTTTTGTGCGGTTTTAATAGTGTTGTTATATCTTTTTCTTCGAGTCCGAGTATTGTTGCCATCGCGAAGTCAGCATTCCCAGTCAGCCCGGTTATCAGCTCGTAAGCCTTGCGTATGAGGGACAATCCAGTATTCTCATCGATAGATCCGGCAGAACAGATAGCCGCATATATCCCCATGCTGTAGCCGGCGTAGTACGAAACGTTTACTTTGGGTTTTATTATCCTTGAGGCTATGATGCTGTATGTGTAGGCAAATTCCTGTGCTTTCAGTTCGTCATGCAGTATCTCTCCGGCTGTGTGCGGGGAATGTAAATAACTGTATTCATCAAAAATGTTTTTATAAAAATCATAAAATTTCAGGTCTTTATCAGCAATTTTTTCGCCAAATGCCGGGAAAATTAAACTTATCGCCATTCTCATCCTCATTAATTTTATCTAAAAAGAACAACGGTACTTACGATGTAAGTGGACTCAGCTTTGACGGCTGCCTCTATTTTTGTGACACCCATATCTGCAAGCGTTTTCCGGAGGTCATTTGAATAAGACAGATCGAATCGATCAACATCTCCCCTAAATATCACGCAGATATCTTTCCAGTAGAGTCCGCTGTTAGTCCAGCTTTTGCCGACAGATTTAAAAAAAGCCTCTTTGATGGAGAATGCCGCCGTTGTGTACAACGGAATATTTATCCTGTCAAAAGAGAGCACTTCTGATTCGTTAAAAACGTCCTTAACGAAGGCAGAATAAAGCAAAGGATCCTCAAAAATTTTTAAGAATCTGTCTGTCTCCTCTATGTCTATGCCGCATCCGTATAACATTATTACATGTTTGCTATGTTATTCTCATGTTCTATAATCAGCATTGTCATGTCAATTATCCCGCCGACTGTCTCTACCGGGTGTTTTACGACGTATTTTCCGACAGTCTTGAGTTCTATGTTTAAATTGTATTTTTTCTTAAAAATTTCAAGCAGTTCAAGGAACATCAAAGAGTCGCCCTCGAGGTCTCTTATTACATTGCTTGCCTCAGTTATTTTATTAATGTCTATTTCACATTCCTCTGCAAAGAACTCAATAATTGTCTCTTTTACTTCGGTTCTTGTTGATTCATTAATCGCTGCCATTAAAACTCCCTCTTATGATACCGTGAATCCGGTAGTCTTCTTAAATAATGTTTATAAATAATATGCGTATTATAGCATAAAAATATTTTTTTTGATACTAAATAATAATCAGTGCTGATATTTTTTTAACACGATCGATGCATTATGTCCGCCGAATGCAAACGAGTTTGATATCGCAGCATTGATCTCTTTTTTTATAGATTTGTTGGGAACATAGTTTAAGTCAAGTTCCGGATCTGGATTGTCGTAGTTTATCGTGGGAGTTATGACTCCTTCACTTATGGAGAGTGCTGTTATCCCAAGTTCTACAGCTCCGGCTGCCCCGATTGTGTGTCCGAGCATCGACTTTGATGAGGTTACGCAAATTTCTTTGGCTCTTTCACCGAAAACTTTTTTTATAGCCATAGTTTCATAGAGGTCATTGAGCGTTGTTGATGTCCCGTGTGCGTTTATGTACGTGATCTCATTCTCGGAAACACCGGATCTTTTCAGTGCCGAGCTCATAGTTTTTGCCATACCTTCGCCGTCTTTGACAGGTGCCATGATGTTATAAGATTCGCTCGTGAGTGCGTATCCTGCGACCTCCGCATAAACTTTAGCACCCCTTTTTAGTGCGTGTTCCTCAGATTCAAATATCAGGATGCCGGCACCCTCGCCTGGTACGAAGCCGTCTCTGTCGAGTGAGAATGGTCTGGATGCTTTCTTAGGATTGTCGTTATTTGTTGACAGGGCAAAGAGTTCGTTGAAACCGTCGATCTCCTCGGGATTTACTATGGAATCGGCGCCTCCGGTTATGACAACATCAGCTTCACCATTCTTGATAAGATCAAAAGCGATGCCGGCAGCATAGGCAGAAGAAGAACATGCGCAGCTCACCGAGTACGAAGGCCCCTCTATGCCGAAGTGGATAGAAAGCCACGCCGGGAGAGCATTACTCATCCCCTTTATTATTCTATTTTTAGGATCATTTTTTATCTCTATCGATGAGTTGCCGGAGTTGACTATCCCGAATATCCCGGCAACACGTTCTTTGTCAAGTGTATTAAAATCTAATCCCGATTTTGCAACGGCCTCGAGAGCACATATATATCCGAACCTTGTCGGACGGGTCATCTGAGAGAGGAGTCTCTTTTTTGCAAATGCGGCAGCGTAGTCCTCAAACTCGGGTTTTATCATCGCAGATATTCTTGTCTGATGCGCTGCCGGATCAAATGTCCATATGTAATCTGTTCCGGAAACCCCATTTTTTAGATTTTCCCAGTTTTGATCGATGTTGAATCCAAGTGATGAAACGATATTTATTCCTGTGATTAGTACTCTGTTTTTCATATTTATAAACTCTTATAATGTAATATTAAATTATTTTTGATAAATACAAGCGTATCTTCTCAATTACGCTGCTATATTATTAAATATAGCTTTTTTGTCAAGGGATATTGGAGTCCGGTTGGCTTTTTATAGGTAACACTCTTTAAAAAATGGATTTTTTGTTACCTCTGCGAGTCTTTCAAGAGTACCTTTAAGTTGATTTCTGTTTTCGCAGATCTCAAGGTCGAACGGCCCCGGGTCACTTAACTGGTTTTTTATTATAATTTCATTCAGCTCGTTCTTATCGAGATTAAATCTTTTAGTAAAATAGAGGATTGAGTTTATATAAAAAGCGAGTATAAAATTCTTAACATCATCGTAGCTTAATCCGCTAAAAAAGGAATTCTTGTTTTTAAATCCGGATATAATGCTGCTCTCGGTCAATTTCATATTGTTATTTATGTGTGCTTCCAGGATGTCGAGCATCTTGCCGTAGAGGAAATTGAAGTCAGGATCATAATTAGAGTAATTATTTACGGAATTTTGTATTGTTTTTAATCCGATACTATCAAAAACCTTAAAAACTCCGTCAGGACTAACGTCAGATATTGTCATCTCATCAAGCTCATCGATTGAAAAATCAGAATTTACATAAATATAAAAGACAAACCCCTGTATCGGGAGGCTGAGTCTGTTCAGCAGCAGGGCAGTATCATCATTCTCAACAAAAGGGGAGAGCATAGTTGTGTTGAGGAAATCTGTGATCGTCCCGTTTAGTTGTTTGTCAGAGTTCTGCGAGGAGATGACAAGTTCCGTAAAAGTCCTCAATTTTACCGGATAAAAGAAATGTACCGAATAGCATCGTGTTCTGTTCCTCATATTCTTAAAGAGCTCAACGCTTGTGAATGAGGAGCTGTTCGAGGCGATTATTGTTTCCGGTCTTACAACAGCTTCTATCTCTTCATAAAGTGCTTTCTTTGCATCTTTATTTTCAATAATCGATTCTATGGTGAGATCCGAGTTTTTTATATCATCAAGTGTGTTTGTTATAGTGGTATTATCAATGATGAACTTGTATTTATCATCTGTAATCAGTCCGTTCTTTTTCAGGCGGTTCATCTTTTTGGTGAATGTGCCGGTGATCTCATCTTTATCGGCATTTCTCGAAATCTTCCAGATTATGTTGAGATCGAAGTCGCGGAGATAATAAAAAATGTCAGTTCCCATCTTGCCGGAACCGATTACAGATACGGTTTTTATCAATTTGATCTCCGGTTAGTATTTTACCATCGTGAAGCCGGCCTGCATGAACTTGCTGACTTCTGTTACAAAACTCATTATCATGTCGTTTTTTTGTAGTTTATCTTCTATCATGATATTGTAGAGGGAGATTTATTGCA
>JBFZEO010000370.1:0-3304 GCA_041306845.1 Spirochaetota bacterium | reverse complement strand
AACTTTCAAAGATGGCAGTGATACTGATATTCCTTTTGAAGCGTATTCACCATTCACAACATCACTCAACTCAAGTATATGCGAATAATCACCAGATGACAGGCTTGATAGTGTTATCTCTGATAAACCGGTTTTATTTATCCCGTTCTCAATGTTTTTCATTATGACTGAGGCATTTTTTTCTCTAAATGGTTTATAAACCGTACCTGCCTGACAAAATCTGCAACTATTGGGACATCCTCTCATTATCTCAACAACAAGTTTATTTTGTACAATCTCAATAAACGGCAAAACAAAATTATCAATACCGGTATCTTTCGTAAAATTATGATAAACCGCTCTTTTTACCTTTTTTTCCGGGAAGAATGGTGAATAACATCCTTCAATGTTACTAAGAGCTTCTATCCGTTCAATTCTTTTTTTATGTTTATTTTTATTATAGACATGCACAATCTCGTTGACAACATCCTCACCCTCGCCGACAACTATTAAATCTGCGAACGGAGACAACGGAGCCGGATTAACAGTTACAGGTCCGCCGCATATAATTATAGGATCAGACTCTTCACGTTGATTATTATAAACAGAAATAAGTGATCTATCGAGCAGATTGAAGAAATTTGTAAACAATAGTTCATACTGCATAGATATCCCAAATATATCAAAGTCTTTGATTGGAGTTTTTGTCTCAAGTGAGAATAGCGGAATATTATTCTCTTTTAAGAAGTCATTAAAATCAGTCCATGGATTAAAAACCCGTTCACATGAAGCGAAATCAATCTTATTTATTACATCATAAATTATTTTTATACCGGAATTCGACATACCGATATCATATACGTCCGGATATGCGATTGCAAACCGCACATCACTGTTCTTAAAGTCTTTGGTCGGAATGCCGATCTCACCACCGATATACCTACCCGGTTTTTCAAATTTTAGAAGATTTTTTTCAACCTGTTCAAACATAGATAAATTCCTTGAATTGCATATCATTAAGAAATCAATATGATATATCAAAATTATTTTAGATTTTACGGAAAATTAAAAAAACGACAAATTCATAGAGCCTCTTGCAAAAATAGTTTTTTTCTATAGAATTTTTGCAAGAGCCTCAATATATAAATCTGTTCATATAAATGTTTATCATTATACCAATATCGATGAAACATGCAAGAATAAATGAACCCCCATAAGATAAAAAAGGGAGAGGTATCCCGGTTATCGGCATTATACCTATGCACATACCAATATTCTCAAGTATATGGAAGAGTAATTTGCAAATTATACCGACTACAACATAAGTTGACCATGCATCTTTGCTGGTTAAAGCTACATTAAATGCACGATAGAAAATGAGAGAGTATAAAATTATAATGAGCATACTTCCGATAAATCCGGATTCTTCTGCTATTACCGGATAAATAAAGTCAGTAGCCTGCTCGGGTAAGAATTTATTTTGAATCATCTCACCTTTGTGGTACCCTTTACCGATAAAACCGCCATTACCGATAGTAGTTACAGACTGTATTATATTATATCCCTTGACTTCCGGATCCACGTAAGGATTAAAGAAAATCAATAATCGGTCCTTCTGATACTCTTTTAAAACAAATCGGTCTACCGGATAAGAAAAAGTCAATCCTATAGCTACAAATGAAACAACAAAAATATACCAGTACATGAATGTTTTATGTTTTTGAGAGATCCCTTTTATGACATTAAAATATCCAAGAAGTGTCACAGCAAGAGTTGATATAAAGAATCCAAACATAATAAGGATATATTTTGACTTTGTTATAAGAAAAATCAGTTCATTCTCATTGTTAAAAAATAGGTTGTTTATCGTACTTACAACAGGAATAAACGATACGGCACACATTACCCCAAATGTATAGATAAGATACCTCATTCTAACACCGGCAATAAAAGATATTCCAAAAAAAATTGGTATAAATACCAGCGCAGAACCAAGATCGGGCTGCAATAATACTATTCCAACCGGAGCAAAAACGAGAGCAAATCCTTTTAAATATGTACTAAGTTTTTTTATTGAGAGCTGGTTATCCGAATAAAATTTAGAAAGAATAAATATTGAAGCTATCTTAAAAAATTCGGAAAACTGAAATGAAACACCAAAAATACTTAATCGGCGCTGCCCTTTAACTTCGGGACAAAAAAGAGTGATAATCAAACCTATGATGCATATTATATAAAATATAAGTGTAAAACTTTTAATGCTTCTTGTTGAATTAAATAGTATATAAATAAAAATTCCAAGACCAACAATCGCAAAAATAGACTGTTTTATATATTCAGTCTGCAATGAATCATTTTTATTCAAATTTGCAGAATTTATAAAAAGAATTCCTATAATGGTTAATGCAATCATGGAAAAAAACATTACATAATCAAAATTAGTAATATATTTATTTATTTTCATTATCTAACCTTTGCCCTATTAGTTATAAGATTCTTTAACTGGATAACCGCATCTTTTTGCAGAATTTATGAAATCCTCTTTATAGTAATATGCACTCATTATCATAGCACCGAGATTTCCTGCATATTTCAAATGACTACCATTCTCAAACTCAACTATTATTGCCACTGCTATCTGTTCCTCTATGGGCTTGTCAATAGGACCAAACCCTACGAACAATGAGTGGGTTTGTTTCTTAGCCCCAATACCAACTTCGGCTGTACCGGTCTTTCCTGCAAATTGAACATTTCTAATCCCATAAAATGCTCTGCCGCCCGTACCATTAACACAAACATTTCTCATCGCTCCATGGATAAAATTAAAAGAGTCTTGTCCAAAATCAGCAATAATATTTTTTTCTGGTTTGAAAGTTTTTACTGTTTCTCCGGTAACAGGATCAATTATTTTGTTAACCAGACGTGGCTTATAATTATAACCCTTATTGGCAATTACACTTATATAACTAGCAAGCTGCATAAGGGTTACTGTTACTTCTCCCTGTCCGATCGATGTTATCAGTGTATTACCATCCCACCAGTTGAGGCCGCGTTCTTTATAAAGCTGCCTTGACGGTATCAATCCAGGCCTCTCATATGGAAGATCTACACCGGTGATTTTATTAAATCCCAGTTTGTTTGCGTATTGACTGATCCTCTCTATAGTGATTAGTAAACTGGTATTATAAAAATAAACGTCGCAGGAGTTAGTTATTGCATCATAAAGATTTTCTGACCCGTGAACAGACCAACATCCAAATCTTTCATTATTTAACCGGTAGGAACCGTTACAAAAATAAGTTTTACTCAGAGGAACAATATTCTC
>JBFZEO010000367.1:0-2780 GCA_041306845.1 Spirochaetota bacterium | reverse complement strand
AGATGATATTTTTAAACCATTTCCAATTCATTGGAAAATGATTCCAGAACTTGCCACTGATCCAAAGTGGTATAAAACTCAGTGTTTGCTATTTAACAATGATCCAAAAAAGATAGCACAGGAATTAGAATTAAAGTTTTTACCAGCAGAAGGATCATTTTTTGATGCAGAAACAGTTGAAAAAGTTCAAAATTCTGTTGAAAAACCAACTAATATATATAAACTTTACAATGGAGAGATATGGCAATTTGCAGATCCTCAACCAGGTGTTTTTTATATAATAGGAGTTGATACTGCTCCTGAACATGGAGAAGATAAATCTGCTATCACTATTTTCAACTATTTAACGCTTGAGCAAGTGTGGGAGTATCAAGGAAAATGTCGTGTAGACGATTTTGTTAAAGTCGTAAAAGTAGCGGCGGCAACATATCCTGGATTAATAGTAGTAGAATCAAATTCTTATGGAAACCAAGTTCTTGAAGAGTTAACTAGAACAGAGTTATCAATAAGATTATATAAAGAGAAAAAAGGAAACAATATGACGGTTGCTGGTCTGTCGAACACAGCCAAAACAAGACCACTTATAATTGACGCGCTTTATTCTTATATAAGAGAATTTCCAAGTAGCATTAAATCCGAAAGATTATCATTGGAGTTAACTGGTCTTGTTTCAAAATCAAGTGGAAGAGTGGAAGCTGATTCTGGGTGTAAAGATGACCTTGCAATGTCGGCTGCGTTGTCATTTTATGTTAGAAAATATGATCCACCGCTAATGTTAGACTCAACTGTTTATTCTCAAGTAGCTCAAGAATTAGCAGATATAGTTAGCTATAACACAGACGTATTATCAGATTTTTCAAATAAAGGTATTATGAAACACGTTAGAAACCAAATGGATAAAGAAAAGAGCATTGGATATATTGACGTATTAAACCTATACTCAAAAGAATGAGGTAAAAATTATGCAAAGACAAAATCAAGTAAATGAGCTTTTTGCTCTGCCGGTAAATCTTGAGCCTGTTTTATATACAGATGGAATAATGATTTATTCTTCTGAAACGCTTAAAAGTAAATTTGTAGAAGCAATAAAAGCATTTCCTTCAACGGAGGATATTGCTCCATATATAGAAAAATTAATAAAAGATGAAAAAATAATACCGTGTTTTATGAATAAAGGAGTTTTGAAATTTTTATCTTATAAGTTTTTTACTCCAAAAGAAGAAAAAGGAATTCTTGGATTTTATCATCTCGGACAAAAGAAGGTTTTTATTTTAGTTGAAAACAATATAACCTTCTACGGAAAAGGAAATGATAAAGCAATAACATTAACCCTATTACATGAATGTATGCATTTACTGGCTGATTTAAAACCAAGCACATATTGGAAGATGTTTGAATCTGAGTTAAAAGCTTATTATCAAGCTTTGATAACAAATCTTTTTAACTTAAAAAGTAAAGCAGACGTAAGTAAGCTTACAAAGTTATTAGTTCTTCTTGAAGGCGCAAAGATGCAAAAAACAGGACCGCTAATAAAAAAATATAAACAGATAGTTAAAGATATAACGACTGATACCAAGTTGGAAGAACATGAATATGATAGAGTTTTTTCAACATATTTTGAAATGATTGATTTGGGGTTTAAAGACGCACAGAGACTTATTTATAGAATATATGCTAAGGATAGAGATGTAATAAACGTAATTATATCGCTCTATAAATCTTATAAGATAGCGTTTGGAGTTGTAAACAATATTACAACTCCATTTCAAGAGCTATTTGCGCCTTCAGAAGTTTTGTGTGTTATGTCGGAATTAAAACCAAGCTATTCAAAGATTAGAAAAATATTCAAAGTTTTAGCATAGGATGATATAGATTATGGCAGATAAACCAACCGATAAGAAGTATGGTGGTATAACAGCGACGGCAGACTCTAAAAAGGAAAAGTTTCCTTTTAAGGATTCCAACCAAACAAAAAATTTAAATAAAATGACCGAACATCTCGAAGATAGTTATACCAGTCAACCAAATTTACAGAAGTCTTTACAAGATGTAGTTGATCAACAACATAAAACAATGAAAGATTTTGGAAAGATGTTTTCCACAAAAGTAAAGGGAGAAGGAGGTCTTAATAAGAGAGATTTAATTAGTATCTTATCGGCTCAAAATAAAGCGATATCTGGAAGTATCGCAAAAGTTCGTTCTGGAGAGATGTCATTTCCAGCTGAGGTTTCTGATTCTATATCTCAAATCGCGTCCCTAATGAAAAAACAACTTTATTTCATGAAACACATGTCAGGTTATTTTGACGATTCGGAAACTCCGCCTCTTTTAAAAATGGATGATGGTGATCTTAATGATATGTTTTCTAGAGCAATTAAGAGAGGATTACACGCAGCATTTCCTACATTCATAAGAATAGGTAAAGCAATAGGAAAACCATTCTATAAGTTATTTAGAGCACGTGGTGGAAATTATATTTATTCAAGCCATCTATCAAGAGCTGATAGTCCATTCAAACAGATATCAGAAAACATTGGAGTTTTATATACTGGATCAATGCTTCGAATGGATCGAATGATTCTTTTTCAGAAAGCAACAGCTGAGGCGGTTAGAGATCTTTCGACACATACAACTGGAAAACAGTATGCTGCTGTAGAAGATCTAAAACCAAGTAAAAAATTTAGATTAATAACATCTTTACTTAAAACAGGTGGAAAGGCAGCGCTTGGTTTGGGTGCTGGAACTTTGGGACTAACTGGTGCTTTGGGGTTAGCTCCACT
>JBFZEO010000366.1:0-3276 GCA_041306845.1 Spirochaetota bacterium | reverse complement strand
AACTTTCACAGTATCAAGACTCTTCTTATATTTATTGATAACTGATTTCTGAAAAATACCCATCACATCTTCCCCTTTGTATTTTAACAACAAATTGCTGCTTTTAAACCCAAGTCCTCTAATTTTTAACTAATTAACATCTTCGCATTATAACACAAAAACTATGTAATATAACTTCACATAACATAAAAAAGACTAAAAAAAGACTAAAATCGCAAAAAAAAGTTGTTTTTTTAAAAAACGGCTATATATTAAAAAAGATCAAAAAATATTTTTATTAAAAAAGGAGAATTTTAAACATGTCAAGTCAAAATTTAGTTTCAGCTGCCGTTTCACCGGAAACAAAAACAGAGATTATTAAAAAGATCACAGAGATCAAAAATAGTCTCAACTTTCTCATTACGCTGCAGCCTGATCAGATCTCATCATTATTCAAGTCAGCAAACGGGTATGCACCATTCGTCGAGTTAGCATACAACACATCAAAAGATCATCCGGACATCCTGCCCGCAGTATTTGATTCAGACGAGTTTCACAAAGATTATCTGTTATCTAAAGATCTCGGTATTATTGCTGACGGCATTAACCAGTTAAACGACAGTATCAACACTACCCTGCTTGCCGCAAAAAGCGATGCTATCGCAGGTGCACTTGATATTTATGCAGCAGTTAAGCAGAATAGGGATCGTGTCCCCGGATTAAATGTTGTTGCCGACGAGATGGGTGAGTTCTTTAAAAAAGCGAAAAAGAAAACCTCATAAACTATAAGATTATAATTTTAGATATAAATGCCGGTTGTTGTTAAAGACATCCGGCATTTTTTTATACTCGAGAGTGTCTTTGAGATACTTCGGAGTGTCATTTAGATACTCGAGAGTGTCATTTAGATACTCGGGAGTGTCATTTAGATACTCAGGAGTGTCATTTAGATACTCAGGAGTGTGAATTTTTATAAGAGCACAGCTCTTATAACTCAGTGTCAGCGCTGCTGTCTTTACGAAAGTTACCAAACTCTCTCTTTTCCTGCGGAAAGAGGGAGTTTTACATAACTTTTAGGTCGCACACCCGAGCAGCAACTGAAAGTTGCGTCCAGGGCTTGACGCGCAGTGCTGACAGGGGGGTAAAATTGGGAATGGGGGAATTGGTTTAGATAATTGTATATTTTGATCATGTGTTTTTAGATACTCGGGAGTCTTAATGCCAAACTGATATTAAAGAATAATCTTCCCGTTTACTGTGAGGTCATCATTAACTTTGACAATTTCAACATCATAGATATGCTTAAACAACAGATCATTACGGTTGACAACAACATCGAGGTAATTTTCTGTTTTACCGGTCATAAACTCTTTACCCGATCGGTTACGCTCAATTATGATTCTTTTTTTAGTATTCAGATTACTTTCAAGATATTTTCTACTCATATTTATACCGAGTTCAGTAAGCATTTTAACACGTTCACCGGTAATCCGTTCCGGTACTTTAGGATATATTTCAACAGCTTTTGTCCCCTCTCTCCGGGAATATGAAAAAAGATGAATATATGAAAAATCCGATTTTAAAGCGTTATTATATGTCAACATAAAATCATCGTCTGTTTCAGATGGGAATCCAGCTATTATATCTGTAGAAATATACGGATTATTTTTTACAGACCTTATTCTACACAACATATCATAATAAAGATTAAAGTCATATCTCCTGTTCATCAGTTTTAAAATCTTATCAGAACCCGACTGGAGCGGAATATGAAAATGCGGACAAATATTATCTTTTTTTATAACATCAAAGAACTTATTCCCGAGATCTTGAGGTTCTATAGAGCTCAATCTAAATCTCATATCAGGATAAAGATCAGTTATTTTGTCGAGTAAATCATCAAATAAATAATTATCATATTTATAATTTGCAATATTAATTCCGGTTAATATAATCTCATGAAAACCAGTCTTCCTGATATTATCTATATCTGAGATTATATCATCATAGTTACGGCTTCTGCTGCGCCCGCGGGCGAATGGGATCTTGCAGTAGGAACAAAAATTATTGCATCCATCCTGGATTTTTATAAATGCCCTCGAATGTGTACTCATTATGTGAGTATTAAAATTAAATGATCCGTCAACAGGTGAATTATAGATAAAAGGTCTCTCTATGTCACAATTGGTATCTAATATTTCAAGAATATCGATTATTTTATCTTTATTTTTATTGGTGATTAAAACATCTATCTCGCCAAGTTCTTTTAAGGTATCTGCGTCAGTATCAACAAGACATCCGCACACAACTATTTTTGCAGATGGATTATCCCTTTTTGCTTTTCGAATGGCATATCTGCATTTAGAATCGGTTTTATTGGTTACTGTACAGGTATTTATGATAATAACAGAAGCTTTTTGATGGTCTTCAGTGATCTCATATCCATTGCTTGATAACAGGTAAGCTATGGATTCAGACTCATAGATATTGAGTTTACATCCGAAATTTATTATAGAGAAATATTTTACAGAAGACATTTATTTTTTTGCTGTTAACCTGTCAATAGCAGCCTTTGCATCTGTTATTTCAGCATTGAGTTTATAAGCAGCTTCATATAAAGCGAGCGCTTTATCATTATTATTCAGCTTCTCGTTAGTCTTTGCCAGAACATAGTACACATAAGCGTTTGTCGCACCGAGACCTTTGGCAGCGGAAAGAGCAGAGTCCGCTTTATAATATAAACCAGTCTCATAGTAACAGTACCCCAAAAAGTAATAAACAATCGGAACATTAGGATCAGTTACATCTGACCTATATTTTAAAAACTTTTCAAGATATTTTATCGCTTCACTATATTTCCCCTGAAAGAAATACGCTTCACCAAGATTTTTTATTATATGGATATGAGTCGGATTGAGATTGTATCCTTCAAGAGAGACTTTCTCCATCTCAGGATATCTTTTTAGATTTTTGTAATCCCATCCCATAATCAGATATATATTTATCCTTGAAGGATAGAGTCTTTTTTCTTCCTCAAGAGCTTTTAATGACTCTAAATATTTACCTTCGGAAAAATAATCCCAACCGTCTTTAACTTTCTTTTCAGTTGAAGATGTTCCTGCAGCGGAAGAATTATCTGAGCTGGCATCCTGCGCATTGATAAAGAAAACAGACACTATCATCAAAATAAAAACAATAAAACTTTTCATGTTAAATAACACCTCTATTTATTTTTTTGCAGAAATTGTAACTCTGCCGTTAACAATACACCAATTCTCAAGAGTCATAACCGGAGCA
>JBFZEO010000365.1:0-4958 GCA_041306845.1 Spirochaetota bacterium | reverse complement strand
AAATACTATTGAGATCGGCAGAGAGTATATGAGCGGATCCATATAGAGTAAAAACCCGTCAAAAAGTGCCGATTTTTGTCCGCCGGTCAGTGCAGATATCAATAGTATTTTCTATAGTTGTGACACTTTTAACATCTGTTAAGGACAAGGCACACGTAGAAAAATGCTTCAACAATATCAAATAGATTAGATTTTCATATTAAAAGGGAACCGGTTATTTTTAAATAACCGGTTCCCTCACATAACCATAACAACAAATCCAATTTATTTTTATAAAGGTATTAACTATGAAAGATAAAATTATTAAACAGCTTGATTTACAGCCTCATCCCGAGGGCGGTTTTTTTAGAGAATGTTCAAGATCTGCCGGTACAATCAGGCACGATGCCCTGCCGCCAAATTTCGATGGAGAGAGATCTTTCTACACTTCGATTTACTACCTCCTTGCCGGTAATGATGTTTCAAGATTTCACAGGATAAAAAGCGATGAGATCTGGTATTTTCATGCCGGGGACGGACTCTACATTCATACTATCTCTACAGACGGCGTTTATGTGAAGAATGTATTAACCGGTAAGATAGAGAATCCGTGCTACCAGATTGTAGTTCCAGCAGGCTACTGGTTCGCAGCTGAGGTAACTGATAAAAATAGTTACTGCCTCGTCGGCTGTATGGTAGCACCAGGGTTCGATTTTAAAGACTTTGAGATGGCAGATACGGAAGATCTGCTAAAGAAATATCCTGAACATGAAAAAGTTATAACAAGGATTAACCGCTAAACCGCAGTTAAACAGGAACAATATTGTTACAACCTTGTATTTAGCACAATCATGTATCACTAATCCTACTAAAACGTATTATATCATATGGCATATAAAATGCTTAAACCAATCCGGATTTTTCAAACTATCACCGGAAGGAAAAAAGCATGTTTAAGCGGATTATTTTTTTACCAATTTTCTTACTGCTGCCGATTTTAATATTTTCGGAGCAGACAACAAAAGTCGACAGCGGAGATACAGCATGGGTTCTTATCTCTGCCGCACTCGTTATGTTTATGACAGTACCGGCTCTCGGATTATTTTATGGCGGCCTCGTTAAGAGGAAAAACGTCCTCAATATATTAATGCAGTGCTTTGTCTCACTGGCGTTAATCAGTATTTTATGGGTAACTGTTGGTTACACACTCTCGTTCAGTCCTGAGGGGATGCTCGGCGGTTTTGTCGGCAATTTTAAATGGATACTCCTCGAAGGTGTCACCGGCTCACCATCCGGCGTGTACGCAAACACCATTCCCCACACAACCTTTATGATCTATCAGTGCATGTTCGCCGTCATAACACCGGCACTTATTGTGGGAGCGTTTGCAGAGAGAATGAAATTCTCGTCTTTTGTCATATTCACAATTGCATGGTTTTTTATTGTCTATTGCCCTGTTACACACTGGATGTGGTCAACTGACGGCTGGCTCTACAAACTCGGAGCAGTTGACTTCGCCGGCGGAATAGTAGTTCACGTCACGGCAGGAATCGCAGCCATCGTAACAACTTTTATAATCGGCAAACGAAACAACTACAAACCGACTCCGCCCCACAATCTCACTTACACCATGCTCGGAGCGGCGATGCTCTGGTTCGGCTGGTTCGGGTTTAACGGCGGAAGCGCTCTGTCTGCCAACGGGATCGCTTCGAATGCGTTTGTTGTAACAAATATAAGTGCAGCTACGGCAACGCTCGTCTGGCTCATTATAGACTGGATAATCAACAAAAAACCCACTATGCTGGGAAGTGCAACCGGTGCAATCGCCGGACTTGCCTCGATAACTCCGGCTGCCGGATACGTAGGGATCGGCAGTGCAATAATTATCGGCGGGATAAGCAGTGCTGTCTGTTACTACATGGTAGTTGTTGTTAAAAACAGATTGGGTTACGATGACGCACTCGACGCTTTCGGTGTGCACGGTGTCGGCGGGATAATAGGCTCTATAGCTGTCGGCATATTTGCCAATCCGTCAATACAATCCGGATACACAGGACTAATCCACGGCAGCAGTAAACTGTTTGTTTCACAAATCATCGCAGTCAGTGTCGTACTTGTTTACACACTCATAACTACCATTCTCATCTACAAGGCACTGCAACTCACCATAGGGATCAGAGTAAGTACAAAAGACGAAGCCATAGGACTCGACATGACCCAGCACAACGAACGGGGATATACAGTTATAGAATAAACAACAGGGAGATAACAATATGAAAATGATAATGGCAATTATACAACCATACAGACTGGAAGAGGTCAAAGAAGCATTATACGAACTCGATATCAACCTGATAACTGTCAGCGAAGTGCTCGGACACGGCAGGCAGAAAGGGGTGACCGAAGTTTATCGAGGTGTAAAAGAGTCGGGAAACCTCCTCAGGAAGATAAGACTCGACATCGCTGTAAACGATGAATTTGTTGAACCGACTATAAATGCAATCGTCAAGGGGGCAAAAACCGGTGACCTCGGGGACGGCAAGATATTCGTCTACGATCTGAAGGAGTGCGTGAGGATAAGAACTGAGGAGCGCGGCCCGACTGCCATAGGATGATAATATCTTTATAGTTTTAATATTTGATAAAATAGCTTATTTTTAGTATATTCCATCGGGAACTTCTATAAAACTCCTAGGATTTTTAGATGTTCCCGTCACTAAAATCAACAATCGGAGAAAAAGAATGAGCAGCATAAAAGCTACAATAAAAACATCAAAAGGTGATATCAATCTTGAACTTTTTGCGGACAAGACTCCCCTTACCTCTGCCAATTTCGTCAATCTCGCACTTAGAGGCTACTACGACAACCTCAAGTTCCACAGAGTAATTGCAGACTTTATGATCCAGGGCGGTTGTCCTTACGGCAGCGGCAGGGGCGGCCCAGGCTACAGATTTAAAGATGAGTTCAACAAAGAGTTAAGACACAGCAAACCCGGCATCCTCTCCATGGCAAACGCCGGCCCGGGAACTAACGGCAGTCAGTTTTTCATAACACACGTTCCCACCGACTGGCTCGACGGCAAACATACAGTTTTTGGTCAGATACTCTCTGACTCCGATATGAATGTTGTCAACTCCATCAAACAGGACGATTCCATTCTCACCATAGAGATAACCGGAGATTATCAGGAGCTGCTCGAGTCTCAGAAGTCTTCACTTGATGAGTGGAATGTTATCCTTGACGAAAATTTTAAAAATCTCAAAAAAATATAAGATTGACCGGCAAACAGCATCCTAAATCTGGCCGCAAATTAAAAATCCGGACTGTTAAAACAATCCGGATTTTTCTTATGGGTTCTCTAATAACCTGTTTTATAACTTTTTAAAACTGGACAAACAAAAGTTTCATCCCATCAGGATCGTATATATAAAGAAGTTTTACACCTTTAGGGGTTGTCACTATCTCTGTACTTCCTTTATATCCCTTTGCGATAAAATCTGTACGGGTTTTATCAATGTCCTCTGTTTCAAATCCGATACTTACCGGGCACTCACCAATCTTGCGGTCATCTGCGCCTTTTATCAGTTCAATCTTTGAGCCTTTTTCGTCTGCGATGAATGCGATCTCTACTCCCGGACCGGCGATATACCTTTTAACCAGCGTAAAACCCAGAAATTCGTTATAAAACTTAAGAGAAACGTCGATTGACTCTACCGGAATGGTAAAAAAACTAATATTCATAAAAATCCTCCTTAAAGTTATGGGCACCTCTAATAACCTTGCATTTCAAACAAAGTAGTTTTTCTCATAGACGAGAAGCTGAAGTCACAGCATAATCTGTTTATGCGGGAATTTCAGCGACGAAGTATATGAGAAAAAGAGAGTATGAAACCAAATGAGGTTATTAGAGATGCCCTTATGTATGCGACTCTTTTTTCTCAAGTTCGGCGACCTCAGTCTCAAGGATAAGTTCATCTTCCAGAATCGGTTTCCCCATTCTCCTGACACTATCCCACTTAAACGTCTTAAAATAGATATAAGCTGCTCCGGCACCAAGCACCCATGCAGCAGGCAGACCAACCCATATGCCGTTTACACCGAAGAATTTCGATAATACCGTAGATATCGGAATTCTTATGAGCCACATGGAGCATATAGTGATTATCATCGGAACAAATGTTACCCCAGCTCCCCTTAAAGCTCCATTATAAATAAACATGGCTGAAAAAACTACATAGAACGACCCGACAATAAGCAGATAATCGTAACCGATCCTGACCACATCAGGATTTTTGTCAAACATCATTATCAGATATTTTCCTGTTATCACGATAATTATACTCAAAACTGCTGAAGTTATCGTTGAGACAACCATCGAAGCTTTTATCCCGGATTTGACCCTTTTTATTTCACCGGCTCCAATATTCTGCCCGACAAAAGTTGATGCTGCTATTGCAAAATTCATAACAGGCATGATTGCAAAAGAGTCAATTCTTCCGGCAACCGTGAAGGCCGCTGCCGCCGTCGTTCCGAAACCGTTAACGAGCCTCGTCAGCGCCCACATCCCGAGAGCAACCGAAGCCTGCTGCACTCCGGACGGCAGCCCTATCCTAAAACTCTTCTTAAAAATATTTTTATCAAACGTGATCGACTTTATCCTTATTGCCAGAATGGGGCTCTTCCTTGAAATAAATATAATACCGGCGACAAACGGGAACGCCTGAGAAATCACCGTCGCCCAGGCAGCACCGGCTATCCCCCACTTAAAAACCGGAACAAAAAGCAGATCGAGGATGATGTTCATAATTGTCGATATTATAAGAAGATAGAGGGGAGTTTTTGAGTCACCGACACCGCGCATGATCGCACTTAATGAATTGTAACCAAAAAAGAATGGAACCCCGACAAACATGATGTTTACGTATAACACTGAATCCTCAAAGATATCTTTAGGAACATTTAAAATGGAAAGTATCTG
>JBFZEO010000364.1:0-5370 GCA_041306845.1 Spirochaetota bacterium | reverse complement strand
AAAGACACAGCAGAAGCATATCTTGGAGAAAAAGTAACAGAGGCAGTTATTACCGTCCCTGCTTACTTTAACGACGCTCAAAGACAGGCTACAAAAGATGCCGGCAGAATAGCAGGACTCGATGTAAAAAGAATAATTAATGAACCAACCGCAGCAGCACTGGCATACGGTCTCGACAAGAAAAAAGAGGGAAAAATAGCTGTATACGACCTCGGTGGCGGTACATTCGATATATCGATCCTTGAGATAGGTGACGGGGTATTTGAAGTAAAATCAACTAATGGTGACACTCACCTCGGTGGGGATAACTTTGACTTGAGACTCATCGAATGGATGATTGAAGAGTTCAAGAAACAATCCGGGATCGACCTTTCAAAAGACACGATGGCATTGCAGAGACTTAAAGAAGCTGCGGAAAAAACTAAAATCGAACTCTCAAGCAAACAAAACGCTGATATCAATCTACCGTTTATAACAGCTGACGCAAGCGGTCCTAAACATTTGCAACTTAACATATCAAGATCAAAATTTGAGCAAATCATAGATGATCTTGTAAAAAAAACAGTAGTACCATGTGAAACAGCTCTAAAAGATGCTGGTTTACAGGCATCTGACATAGATGAAGTAATCCTCGTCGGCGGATCAACAAGAATACCGATGGTTCAAGATCTTGTAAAAAAACTTTTCGGCAAAGAACCGTCAAAGAATGTTAATCCAGACGAAGCTGTGGCCGTTGGAGCTGCCGTCCAGGGTGGAATCCTTTCCGGAAGTGTAAAAGATATCCTTTTACTCGATGTTACTCCGCTCTCTTTGGGAATTGAGACTTTAGGCGGTGTAATGACTGCTCTTATTCAGAAGAATACTACCATTCCAAAAACAGAAAAGCAGGTTTTCTCGACAGCTGCCGACAATCAGAACGCAGTATCCATTCACGTACTGCAGGGCGAGAGAAAAATGGCGCAGGACAACAGGACAATCGGAAGATTTGACCTTATGGGAATCCCGCCGGCACCAAGAGGCGTTCCGCAAATCGAAGTTATATTTGACATCGACGCTAACGGAATCCTCCACGTAAGTGCAAAGGATCTTGGAACCGGTAAAGAACAGAAAATCAGAATCGAAGTTTCATCCGGACTTACAGAAGAAGAGATCCAGAAAATGGTAAAAGAGGCAGAAGCTCATGCCAGCGAAGATGCTAAGAGAAAAGAATCTGCCGAATCAAGAAACCAGGCAGACTCTCTTGTTTATCAGACTGAAAAAGCACTTGCTGACTACGGAGATAAGGTCAATGAAACTGAGAAAAAAGAGATTACAGATGCAATCGACGATCTCAAAAAACTTCTTGCTGATGTCAATGCTGATCCGGAACTGATAAAATCAAAATCGGAAGCTCTTCAGAAGGTATCCTTTAAACTGGCTGAGGAAATGTACAAAAATGCTCAGGCAACAGGGGCTAATCCCGAAAATCAGGGAGCAGGCGAAAGCGGTTCATCTGCCGACAGCGGATCGTCAAATAAAAAAGCAGAAGATGCTGATTATGAAGTTGTTGACGATGAAGATTCTAAGAAATAATTAAGATTTAATTGGAAATAATAAGGGGGATTCTCTCAAACAGTGTAATTTTATAACTGTTTGAGACTACCCCTTTATCAATTTTGGCAAGAGTTATAAAGGCTCTATAGATTGAGTTTTTATTTTAAGAATGGGATTATCTTAGCCCCGAAGTATTAGTTAAAGATATTAATATTTTAGGGATTTAATAATCTGAAAATGGAGTTCATTCCGCGCTGCAGACACAAAAATGCCGGAATGAAATTAAAGTGGTATATTTTCTATAAAAGAGGAATGAAATGGCAAAAAGAGATTATTACGAAGTTCTTGGAGTACCTAAGACAGCTTCATCTGACGATATCAAAAAAGCGTACAGAAAACTTGCAATGCAGCATCATCCGGATAGAAATCCCGGAAATAAAGAATCTGAGGAAAAATTCAAAGAGGCATCTGAAGCATATTCTGTTTTATCTGATGAAACAAAAAAAGCACGCTATGACCAGTACGGTTTTGCCGGAGTTGACGGTTCGGGCGGCAATCCGTTCGGCGGTGGTGGAAACTACTCCGGATTTGAGGATATTTTCAGCGGATTTGATGATGTATTCTCCTCTTTCTTCGGTGGAGGCGGCGGATTCGGCGGTAATTCAAGACGTTCATCCCGTCCTCAAAGGGCAAACGATCTGCTCTACAATCTCGAAATAACCCTCGAAGACGCTGCTCTCGGTAAAAAAATTGATATTTCTTATGAAAGAAATGTTAGATGTACAGCATGCAGCGGCAAAGGATCAAAGAGCGGCTCCGGTAAAAAAAGATGCCCGGAATGCGGAGGCTCAGGCCAGGTTAGAAGGACTCAGGGTTTTTTCTCAATACAGGTTCCATGTTCAAAATGTAACGGTACCGGTGAGATCATAGAAGATCCATGCCCGTCATGTTCAGGGAAAGGGGTTGTTCGCAAGAAAAATACAAAATCCATAAAAATTCCTGCAGGAATAGACAACGGCAAAAGGATCATAATACGCGGCGAAGGAGACGAAGGTCCGGACGGTGTAGAATCCGGTGACCTCCACATAAAATTCAACGTAAAACAGCACGATTATTTTATAAGAGAGGGGAATGACCTTCTGGTAGAGATCCCGATAAGTTTTACACAAGCTATACTTGGTGATGAAATATCCGTAAAAAACATTGATTCAAAAGTTATTAAGTTAAAAATTCCTGTCGGCTGTGAGAATGGTAAAGTTCTTCGGATAAAGGGTTCGGGAATAGAAGATATTAACAATGCCTCGAGAAAAGGTGATTTATATATAAAACTAACCATAGATATACCGGACAAAATTAGTAAATCAGAAAAAGAACTTCTCGAAAAATTCAGAGAGGTTCATGGGGAAGAATCCACCCCTACTCCAAAAAAAGTAAACCAGAGAGAGTACTGATCTTTAGAAATACACCTATGGCATCTATAAAAAACTTTAGTGTTTTTTATAGATGCCATTTTTTTATGTAGGAATCATTTCTAATGAGCACTCCCCCAAAACCCATCCGAATAATTTAAAAAAAATGCATATTGTAGTTGATATTTTTTGCTTTTCAATATAGAATAGGCTTGTGTTACACTAAATGTTGTTAGGAGGCTTTTGTGGCTAAATCAAAAAGAAAAAATTACCTGATCGATAAACCTTTTCAGCTTGGATTCATATTTAAATATTTGGTCGTTATACTTATAACGGTCTTTATTTGTTTTGGAGTTACAGCCCTATATTTTTATTATGATAATCTGTTTGGTGACAACAAACTTAACGAAAGCATTATCATAAAATACAACGGGCCAATGAAGACTGAAGACGGTAATTATTTATTTAATCAGGATGACCTTAAAGTAACTGTTTATAAGACGACTGAGAATGGAGTTGACACTTACAAAATTTATAGACCATACGACAGCAATACAGATGAAAAATATCTGCCGGGTAATGAGATTACATTGACAGATAAAGAAAAGAAAGATCTTAAAGTTGCAACTGAATCAAAGCAGAAAGTAACTCAAAGATTTTTCATAGTAATTTATCCTTTGCTTTATACATGCGGCGCTATAATGCTTATAATTGCGCTATACTCATTGTTCTTCTCTCATAGGATGGCTGGTCCTGTATATAGAATGAGAGTATCACTCGATAGAATGCTTGCCGGAGATTTCGACTTCAAGATCAAAGTAAGAAAGACAGACTTCTTTAGAAACATTGTTGAGAAACTGGAACTTTTAAGAATGAAAGTTAAAGGTGAAACAAGCAACAAAGATGATAAGAAATAAATTGTGTTAATGATAAAAGGGCAGCCGAATGGCTGCCCTTTTTTATTTGTACAGAGAGTTTTAACGGTTAAAGATTTCGCCATGCCAACCCATATGGGTCAGAACCGGAATCCATTCACACAAGAACAATTCACAAAAGAACTCCGGCCGCCGCTTCACCTCTTTTCGAGCACCACAGGATTCTTGATAAAATGTGCAATCTTAAGCATAAGCTCCCTGAACTCACCGTACTCGGCAGGCATTATTATTGCCTTTTTGCGGTAGTAAGCAGAATGGTAAATTATCTTGTTATCCTTAAATGTGTATTCACCGGTAAATTTGATAAACGGACTATCGATATTTATCGGATCGGGAGCACCGGCAAGGGCATATCCCGCCGGTATCTCAATAACAACCTCATTCCGCTTACCAAAGGTCGTCTCAAAAAACTGAGGAGTTTCGCGCTCCCTCAGCGATGCAAAGTTGAGGTCATATTTCTCCGGAACCGAAACAATCATATAGTTCCCCTGTATATCGCCCACACCGGCCGACTTGTATGTGGAGTTCATAAAAAGATCGTTCTTATAATCACTCAGATCGCCTATCTTATAATCAGCAAGTGCCGATATCGGGTAGTAAGACCGCGCATTCCTCGCAAAAAATGCCCCCCGCTCCCTCTCGTTGGCAGCCATAAACATATCTCTGTAGCCGGCGTCAAAGTGCGCTCTGAAAACAGCATTCTCAACAACAAGAGCGCTACCCGACGGATCAAGTTTGATATCATAACTATACTCCTGATAAACTTTTTCAGGATCAGGATACGGGATCAGACTAACCTTATTAAGAAGGGGATTCCATGCAAAAACGCCGTGGTCATCACTCCGCCAGTAAGGATATCTGTAAGTAGTTGAGGTTGAGTCAAGATAAAAGACACGCCCGTCAAGATGGATTTCATTGATCGCATGATTGCCGGACAACACGCCGAGTTTACCGTAGAGCGGCTTCGGATTGCCGTTTGTCATAACTATCACCGGATACGCCTCAACCCCGGCATAGTTCAGAAGTGATGCAAAAAGGATTGCCTTATCTATGCAGTCCCCATATTTATTGGCAAAAGTCTCAGTCGCCTTGTGCCCCGCCATTCCTGAGGAGACACTCATCTTTATCGAGAGATACTTCACATTCTCCTGCATATACCTGTAGAGGAGTGCGATCCTAGCCTCGCTGTCCACCGTTCCGCTGAGAATGGCATCAACCGTCTTTTTCATAGTTTCATCAGTCCCGATCCTCTCCTTAAAAAACTTCGATAACCATGCCGAAAGGTATGTCTGATCCTTAAAAGTACTCCCCTCAACATATGGGTAGAGCGACTGTTCAGGGACAGAGTTCGGTTCAGGAACTATAGATTTCACCATTGAGTGCTCAAACTTGTATGTTTTAAATCCGCCAACTTTACTTTCGGAGACTTTGATATCGCTTTTCTTAACGTTTTCAAGAGAATAGTAAAAGTCCATAGTATCGGGAACTGCGAT
>JBFZEO010000363.1:0-8142 GCA_041306845.1 Spirochaetota bacterium | reverse complement strand
CAAGTCAAAAGGCGAAACAATCCAGGTTATCGGTTGCCCTAAAACAATCGACGGTGACTTAAAAAACGAACATATCGAAACATCGTTCGGATTTGACACAGCGACTAAAGTTTACTCGGAACTTATCGGTAACATCGAGCGAGATGCAAATTCTGCTAAAAAATATTACCATTTTATAAAACTCATGGGTAGATCAGCTTCACACATCGGACTTGAGTGTGCTCTTCAGACTCAGCCGAACTGGGCGATAATCTCTGAAGAAGTTGAAAAAGAGCAGAAAACGATGAGCAAAGTTGTTGATGAGATCGTTGAGATTGTTGTTAAGCGTGCAGAGAATGGTGATAACTTCGGTGTTATCCTTGTTCCGGAAGGTTTAATCGAATTCGTACCGGAAATGAAGATTCTTATCTCCGAACTGAACGACCTTCTTGCACACAAAGCCGACGAGTTCGCAAAAATAGATCCATCAGAACAATCAGCTTGGATTGCAAAAAATCTTTCAAAGGCATCTTCAGATGCATTCAAATCTTTGCCGGCGTCTATCCAGGCTCAGCTTTGCATGGACAGAGATCCGCATGGTAACGTACAGGTTTCCCGAATAGAAACAGAAAAACTCCTCATCGATATGGTTGCGGCTAAACTTGACGTTCTCAAAAAAGACGGAAAGTACAAAGGAAAATTTGCCGGACTCAATCACTTCTTCGGATACGAAGGAAGATGTGCTGCACCGTCTAACTTTGATGCAGACTACTGCTACTCGCTCGGATACATCGCATTCCTGCTGATCGCAGGCGGACTGACCGGTTATATGTCCTCAGTTAAGAATTGCGGAAAACCGGCTAAACAGTGGATCGCAGGCGGTATACCGACATCGATGATGTTCAACCTCGAACAAAGACATGGGGAAAAGAAACCTGTTATCAAGAAAGCACTCGTTGACTTAAACGGCGCGCCATATAAATTCTACGTAAAAAACAGAAACGAATGGGCAATAAAAACATCTTACTTGTTCCCTGGTGCAATCCAGTATTACGGACCAACAGAAGTTTGTGATGCACCAACAAAAACTCTTATGTTAGAAGATCAGAACAGATAATAAAACTTTAAAAAACCGCCTGTTTAAAAGGCGGTTTTTTTATAATAAGGCAGAACATATGGATGAAAGATTATTTAAACAATTAGCATTTATAAAAGAGATCGATAAGATTAAAAAAATAATACGTAAATCTCGCCACTTTACTGACGATAACTTTGAAAACGACGCTGAACATTCCTGGCACATTGCAATGATGGCACTTATACTAAATGAACATTCTAACGAAAAAATTGACATTCTCAGAGTCGTAAAAATGCTCCTGATACACGACATCGTTGAGATAGATGCCGGCGATGTAATCGTATATAACAAGACAGACAAACACTCGGAGCTGGAAAAAGCCGCTGCCGATAGAATTTTTGGACTCCTTCCCGACGATCAGAAAGCGGAATACTACAACCTGTGGATTGAGTTTGAAGAACGTAAAACTCCCGAAGCAAAGTTCGCCCATTCTCTCGACAGAATGGAGCCGGTGCTCCAGAACGTAATCCACGACGGCGAAACCTGGTTTGACAATACTGTAACATATGACAGGATAATCGATATCAACCGGAAGATCGGCGATGGTTCCTCTGCGTTGTGGAATGTTACAAAAGATGAAATAGACGGATTGTTTATTCAAAAGAAATATCCGCCATTCGACAAATAACCGGAGGAAGAAATGCTCTTTGTAATGGATCATCCGCTCATAAAACACAAAATTACCTATCTCAGAGACAAAAAAACCGATAAAAAAATGTTCCGCGAACTTCTCAGCGAAATCACAACTCTCCTTTTTTATGAAGCATCACGGGATCTCCCGCTTATCGAGTGCGAAGTTGAGACTCCGCTGATAAGAACTAAATCATTCATTTTGAGCGATAATGCCGTTGCCGTTGTACCGATTTTGAGAGCCGGATTGGGAATGGTCGAAGCTCTTCAAGATATATTGCCCATTGCTAAGATCGGACACATCGGTTTGTATCGTGATGAGATGTCGTTAAAACCGGTTGAATATTACAAAAAACTTCCATTGGACATAAACGAACGAGTTGTTTTTATCGCAGACCCGATGCTGGCAACCGGAGGTTCTCTCTCATCAGCCATAACCTCGATCAAAAAAAACAAACCCATAAAAATAAAAGTTTTATCAATTATCGCTGCACCGGAGGGAATTGACAGATTGACAAAAGATCATCCGGATGTCGATATCTACACTGCGGTCGTTGATCAAAAACTTAATGAAAACGGCTACATACTGCCGGGACTCGGTGATGCCGGCGATCGATTATTTGGAACACTATGATTTTATTATATCTGATTACGGTTTTGCCGGCGCTTCTAACCCTGTTCTTCTTTAGGAAACTTCATCCGATTTTTAAACCGATACCGATTTTAATTTTATCGGCATTTTCACTGGCCTCTTTTGTTGATACAAGAGAGAGTTTCTTCCTTATTATAGCAGCTTTATTTGTCACAAGTGCTGTCGGTGATGTTCTGCTGGCGAATGGATATAAACGTTTTATATACGGACTCTTATTTTTCTTAACAACACATATTCTTCTTATATCGATATTTCTTATTTTGAAAATAGAAATAAACATTCTTATCTTAACAACACTCTTAATCTCTAATCTAACAATAATAACAATTATAAACATGAAATCTACGTCACAAAAAACAACTAAAATTATGACTATTATTTACACCATTGTCATCTCAATAATGGCAGGATTCTCATTCTCCACAAAAAATCTCTTTATAATGTCGGGAGCCGGTTTCTTTCTGCTGTCCGATGCGTTGTTATCGTACGATGTAATGATAAAGAAATTTAAATACACAGAAATCTTTATTTTGACAACCTACTACACTGCTCAGATTTTGCTCTTCTACGGATTGATTAAAACAATATGATACTGGATTCTTTTTTCTCTTCCTGTTCTTTGATGAGATTTTTTGAATAGTTAAATTCTTGATCGTGAAGTCTGTTTTCAAATGATTTATTGTTCTTTTTCAACAGAACTTTTTTTGTTTTCTGGAAAAATAGTATTGTTCGTGAGAAATCCTTTCCGACATCTCCGGAAATTATCGGAATTCCCTCCGCATTTAAATAATCAGTTACAAAATCGATATTATTTTTACCTATATTTAGAGCGTCATTGTCCATTCTCAAAATATTTGCTCCGCCAAACACTTTTGCCTTGAGCTGATATTTATCAACACCGAGTTTCATCAAACCATTTATCAGCAACTCCATTGCGTACATTCCATATCTTCCGTACTTTGTGTCCCCAAGTGAGGAGGAAACTTTCCCCGGCAGCAGGAAATGGTTCATTCCAACAAAATAATAATAATCCGAGTACAGGCAAACGGAAATACACGAGCCTAGCACTGTCTGGATGATAACATCCTCATCAGAAATATGCCACTCGCCCATATCGATATTTACGATCTTTTTTTTAAATCTATGACTATAATACGTATTCATATTTGCCTCAAACACACACTTCCATTATAGTACAAAACCAGATACAATTCAAATGTGTGTGTTTAAGATATAAATATTACATTCTCTCAAGCGGTTCTATTCCCAACAGTTCAAGTCCATTCTTAAGAACTATATCAACAGACTTAACGATCAGAAGTCTTACGTTTTTTTCATCCTGATTTTCAGCATTGAGAATGGGAAGATCGTGATAAAACTTGTTAAAAAGTTTTGTTAAATCATAAAGATACGCACAAATCTCCATCGGTGAATAATTTGCAGCAGAAACTTCGATCGCTTTCTCAAAATCGAGAAGTTTCAAGATAATATTCCATTCCGAATCAACAAAGTTATAATTATTCGGCAGCATCGTTCCATTCACATCAACGCCGGCTTTAGAAAGCAGCGAATTAATGCGCGCCGTTACGTATTGCAGATATGGTCCGGTGTTGCCGTCAAAACTTATGGACTTTTCCGGCATAAACATAACGTCTTTCGATGTTGTGAAATTTAACAGATAATACTTCAGAGCTGACAATCCGATTTTTTCAGAAATATCTGCTTTTTCCTCCGCTGACCATTCCGGGTGTTTTTCGTTAACCGACTCTGAAGCCATCTCGGTGAGCAGGTCGATGAGATTGTCGGCGTCGATTACTTTGCCCTCACGACTCTTCATTTTACCTTCCGGTAAATTTACCATACCATAACTCAGATGATAGCAACTTTCTGCCCATTTATAACCAAGCTTCTTGAGAATGGCAAAAAGAGTTTGAAAATGGTAAATTTGTTCCGATCCAACAACATAGATCATCCTGTCAAATCCGAATTCCTCATTCCGCTTTACAGCAGTACCAATATCCTGAGTGATATATATACTCGTCCCGTCATTTCTCAAAAGTATTTTCTTATCAAGGCCGACATCTTCATTATTTACCCAAATGCTGTTATCTGGTTCTTTATAAAAAACTCCATTCTCCAAACCTTTGTTTATAATATCCTTACCATAAATATATGTATTACTTTCAAATTGATAGTAATCAAAATCAATCTTCATTTTTTTATAAGTATCTTTTATCCCGTCTATTGCCCAGTTGTTCATTTTCTTCCACAGATCTATGACCACCTTGTCCTTTTGTTCCCACAACAGAAGCATGTCCTGAGCTTCTTTTTCCAGATCCTTGTTTTTTTCTGACTCAACCGCATATTTCACATAATAATCACCGACAAAGTGATCGGACTTTTTGCCGACTGATTCCGGAGTTGTTCCGTTTCCCCAATATTTATAAGCAATCATAGATTTACAAATGTGAATTCCACGATCATTTATCAGATTTACTTTTTTTACGTTATAACCGGCTTTATTATAAATCCTCGATACAGCATCTCCCAGCACATTGTTTCTGCAATGTCCGAGATGAAGCGGTTTATTGGTATTAGGGCAACTGAACTCAACAAGAACATTTTCATCTTTTTTTGCAAGATTTCCAAAATTTTCCTTTTTAGAAACAATCTCGCTTAGAATTTTAGATGCAATACTATTTCTTTTAAGGAAGATGTTAAGATACCCGCCTTTTATATCTATTCTCTCAACAAGATCACTACTCCGCAGATCCGCTGCAACCTTCTCGGCAATTACCGCCGGACTTTGTTTTAGCATCTTAGAATATTTAAACATTGGCACAGCCATATCGCCCAGATCGCTTGTCGGCGGATTCTCAATTATTATGGAAGTTTCTTCAACTCCGGATTTATTTAGAATTTTTATTATCTCATTAGATATTAAGTTTGCATTATCTTCTTTCACGCTCATATTTATCCCCGGATTTATATTATTTTACGCGCTAAGACTATATAATTTACGCTTTTTTGTAAAGATATAATGTGAACGATTCTTTTTGTTTATGAGAATGTTGAAACTACTTCCGATTTACGTTTGATTAACTGTAATATAATATATCCTTAACAAATCTAAATGATAGTTATCCAAAATGCTTTCTTAAAAAGATAGCAAAAAACGGAGGATTATAAATGAAAAAAATAGCAATACTATTTTTATTAACAGTTTGTTTGTCTTTTATGAATGGAGCAACAAACAACACATTCAAAGGGAAAGCGCCTAAATATGTATTTTTGTTTATCGGTGACGGTATGGCTCTATCGCAAATTTCATCAACAGAGATTTATCTCGGAAGTGAATCTTCTAAAACTCCCGGAGTTAAAATGCTCGCGTTCACACAGTTCCCTTCACAGGGCGTGACAACCACATATGACGCCGGTTCTTTTATTACCGATTCTGCTTCTGCCGGAACAGCAATCGCAACAGGCAACAAAACTCTAAACGGTGTTGTAAACATGGACACAACAAAAACTGTGAAATATACAACAATGGCCGAGATGGCAAAACAAAAAGGCTACAAAATCGGGATTGTTTCAAGTGTTTCTCTCGACCATGCGACTCCGGCTTGTTTTTATGCTCACCAGCCATCAAGAGGAAATTACTATGAGATCGGACTCGAGTTGGCAAACAGCAATTTTGACTATTTTGGAGGCGGCGGTTTCCTAAGTCCAACTGGAAAAAACAAAGATAAAGAGAGTGTTTTTGACGTTGCTAAAAAGAATGGATATAAAGTTGCAGTAACAAAATCTGAGTTTAGCAAATTAACAAAAAATGACGGAAAAGTTCTCGCTGTAAACGAGATATTGGCTGATGGTAATTCATTAAACTATGAACTTGACAGAGCAGAAAGTGATCTCTCACTTGCTGATTTTACGGCAAAAGGGATCGAACTGCTTGATAACAAAAATGGCTTTTTTATGATGGTTGAGGGTGGTAAGATTGACTGGGCGTGTCACGCTAATGATGCGATGTCAGCAATCAAAGATGTTGTTGCTTTTGATAATGCAATAAAAAAAGCAATAGAATTTCAGAAAAAATACCCTAATGACACTTTAATTATCGTTACCGGTGATCATGAAACAGGCGGTATGTCAATCGGGTTTGCCGGAACAGAATATATGACTTTCTTTACAAAATTAAAAGATCAGAAAATTTCTTATGTAAAATTTGATGAAGAAATAAAGAAATTAAAATCAGGTAATCCTTCTTTAAAATTTGATGATGTTATGCCTATTATAAAAACTTCTTTCGGACTTACAACTGAAGCAGGAAAAGACCTTTCGTTAACACCTTATGAACTCAATCAGTTAAAAGATGCTTTTGCACAGTCGATGATTGATGCAAAAGCAAGAGTTAAAGATGAAACGTCAATTATTGCTTATGGAACTTACGATCCATTATCAGTAACAATAACTCACATTCTCAACAGAAAGGCCGGAATCGCATGGACAACATACTCCCATTCCGGTGTACCGGTGCAGACATATGCGTCTGGTGTCGGACAAAATCTTTTTGACGGATACTACGATAATACTGACCTTTATAAAAAAATTACCTCTATCATGGGTGTAACTGCAAAGAAATAAGACCAACAATAAAAGACTGCCGTTTTAATTGGCAGTCTTTTATCATTTACAAGGACAAATGGAATGATAAAACTGACTAAAAAACGTGATATTGTATTTACTCTACTATGTACAATTGCAACAATCGTTATCTTTCTTCTTCCGACAAAATTCGACAAAGCAGGACAAAATAACTCACAGCAAGTGACGGCACAAATCATAGAGACAAATAACGAACATCTCCAGACTATCGGACTGATGCGAACCGGGGAACAACTCTTAAAAATAAAAATTACAAGCGGAAAATTTAAAGGTGAAATTTACGAATCGGTAAACCTTTTTATGGGTAAACTGGAATTCGATAAAATGTATAAAAAAGGTGATAAAGTTTTTACCGTACTGGATGTTAAAGATAATAAAGTTCGGTATGCTAATGTTATAGATTTTTACAGACTCAACTACGAGCTAATATTGTTTGGTATATTTATTTTATTACTCGTTATATTTAGTCATTGGACCGGTGTAAAAGCACTAATTTCATTTTTCTTTACAGCAGCTGTCATATGGAAAATACTACTGCCTTGTTTTTTATCCGGATATAACCCTATTTTGATTACACTATTAATCACATCAATATTTACATTTATCATTATCTTTCTCATCGGCGGATTTTCTTTAAAAGGAACGATTGCATTCTTAGGCTCTATTTCCGGCGTTCTTTTAACGTGCGTCATATCGATTGTTTTCGGTGGTCTTTTTCACCTGCACGGAGCGATCAGACCATTCGCTGAGACACTGATTTATAACGGTTTTGAGAATTTAAATATCTCCCAAATATTTTTATCCGGTATTTTCTTATCATCATCAGGTGCAATCATGGATATCTCAATGGACGTTGCTGCTTCAATGAATGAAGTCGTTATAAAAAAACCTGAAATTTCTGTAGTAGAATTAATAAAATCCGGATTCTCTGTCGGTAAGGCTGTAGTCGGAACGATGACAACGACACTATTGCTTGCTTATTCCGGCGGATATACGATGTTACTGATGGTTTTTATAGCACAGGGAACGCCGCTTCTAAACATACTCAATCTACAGTATGTTTCAGCAGAAATTTTGA
>JBFZEO010000361.1:0-7773 GCA_041306845.1 Spirochaetota bacterium | reverse complement strand
CAGCACTCGACATCGCCACTATGGAGTCAAGTTCATCTTTAGCTGCGCCAATCTTAGTCTCGATTCCAGCAGTAAACTCATTCTCCACGAAAGAGAGTTTGCCCGCGAGATGATCAATCCGCACGGAAACATCATCGACAAACTTGATTTTTTCATCTATGAGACCGTTCACGCGTTCGTTATAATATATTTCAAGTTCACTTAGTCTGTTTTTGAATGAATTCTCGGTATCTTTCAGTGTGGTTTTCAAGAGATCGATATTTTCTGCATTCATATTGATAAGTTCATTAAACTTATTCTTAACCTCAGCATTCTTCACATCTATCGTTTCATCTATCTTGTAATTCATTTTCTTTTCGAGATCACTAAATGCCTCTCCGAGCCTTCCGAGTTCACTCTGGTAAAAATGGATCTTACTGTTTACATCATTATTCAGATTTTCTACGGTATCACCAAGTTTTCTGTTACCCTTACTAAGCAGATCGTCGATACTCGCCTTTCCGCTTAATATGCTGTTGTTAATATCGGTTTCAAATCCCCTTCTCACCTCATCAATCCTACGTCCGAGTGTCTCTATCTTCCTGTCATACTCTTCAATCTGAGATATATTTTTAGAGAAAAGTTTTTCCCCGCGTTCATTAAAATCGGTCTCAATATCTGTTATTTTCTTGTTAATCAACTCAGACGCATTCTCAATCCTGTCATCAAAGTCGGCAAACTTGTTGTTATATTTACCGGAAAGATCCTTGATATTGTCAATTATATCATTAACATCCTTAAGTCTCGTAAGCATATCTCTATCAAGCTGTTCGTATTTGTCCTTAAGTTTTCTTTCAAATCCGTCTTCAACTCTCTTAAGATAACTATCAATCGAACTTATCTCGCTTTCATAGGTTTTGATTAGATTATCGGTTTCCTCTTTTATCTTGACCGACTTAGCAACAATCTCTTTATTTATAACATCATCGAGTTTAACAATCTCCTTCTCATAATTACCGATTCTATCATTCATATTTTCATATTTACTATTCAATGTATTATAATTTGAAATACTCTCATTATAAAGTTCATTATTGAGAGATCTGAACTTTTCTTCGATTAGTTTGAGATTTTTCATAAACTCAACTTCAATTGTATCTTTATTGAGATTAAACCCCTTTAAAGAGTCTTCAAGCTGTTTATTAAGATCCTCAAATCTGATCGTTATCTCGTTTTGAACACTTTCTATCATGCTCTCATTATTCTTTAAGATTCCGGAGATTTTATCCCCATTCTCACTCAAAGCACTCTCCATAAATTTTAATTTTTCATCTATGGTGTTGTCAAAATGGAGTCTCTCCTCATCGATTCTTTTATCTATGTCGTTCAACTTGCAGTAAAACGAATTATCCATATCTTCCGATTTATCTGATATAAGTTTTTCAACTTGCTTAACTTTAGTCAGGAAATCATCGTATAAACCATCAATTTTATCTTTAATCTCAATTGTCTTGGAATCAGCCTCCACAAATGACTCGTCAAGGATACTCTCAACACGGGCAAAAATTGCCAGCTTATCATGCTCCAAACGCCCCTGAATATCTGCAAAATTATTCTTTATAAAATCCTTTATAAAGGAAACCTCATTATCAAGTTTTCCTCTAACACTATCTTTATATTCATTAAAATGATTTTCATCAGCTTCGTACCGCACAGATAATTCATTTATCTTCTGATTAATATTCCTAATCTCATTCTGCACATCTTTTATGTCTGTCCAGGACTTATTAACCCTTTCATTTATATTAGTTGTTACATTATCAAGCTCTTTGACCACTTTTACGTTGTAGTTTTCCAACCTATCTTTAATATTCTTATACAACTCATTTTCCAGGTCAATAGAGAAATCATCAGCCTTAGTCACTATTGAGTTAAGATAATCGATCTTTGATTTAACCTCGGCATCTATCCGCTCTTTAAGGTGAATGATATCCGACTCTATTTTATCGGATATCTTGCCCGCTGCTAAGAACTGAGTATCTATTTTATCCTCAAGTCCGCGGAGAGACTCTATTATCTGTTCCGTATCCTGGTTTTTTGCATCATAAAGACTTGATACGTAAGATGCAATCTGTTTTTTTAATTCAGTGTGGTAGTTATTTATCTCACCTATTGTTCCGTTGAGGGTTGTCCCGATTGCATTAAGCGCCTGATCTTTCTGACTGTTTAGCAACTCAACAAGGCGATATTCAATCTCTTTAAATATATTTTTATATTCACTTATTTTTGAATTGTTTAATTCGATAACAGCACCGATATCAGATTTGAGATTTTCTATAAAATTATCGTGCATTACCTCAATACTGCTGTCTATCCTGCCTATCTCATCCTTGTACTTAGATAAGGTTTCAATGAGTTCAGTCTCTTTTGCTGCGTATTGTCTCTCATAATAGTCAAATTGATCTTTCAATCCGACACATTTTTTATCTATGCTATTGGTAAATTCATCATATAAAATATTTGACCGGGATAAAACCTGTTCAGAGATATCTTTCAGAGCAATACAATTTTCTTTTTTAAAATTATCCTCAATTCTGTTCAAATCTCGATCAAACAAGGCGATCTCTTTTCGGAAATCATCTATCTTAAACTCAACATTTTTAACAAAATCTATATTAGACTCTACATTACTAAAAGTATCTTTTACTTCACTCACAGCGCTTGTCAGGGAATCTATCTGCTCCTTCAATAGAGCGGCATCTTCTCGTTCACTATTAATTTTTTGATATTCCGCAGAGAGATTTTCGATAGAGCTCTTCAGATTATTGAGAAGGGAATCACCTTTACTGATAGAAACTTCGACTAAACTATCATAATCCTTCAAAGACTGATATTTCTCATCGGCAAACTGGTCAAAGTCAGCTCTTATCTGTTTATACAACTTGGCGATTTTCTCAAAATTTCTATTATTTCTATCCAGATGCCTAAAGAAAAGAACAATACCTGTCGATACTGTCAAAGAAATAAATAAATATACTAACATCCCCCCCCCTAAATAACGCGAAAATTAAATTAATAGTTAGATGAATTTTAAATTATTTATAAATTTCTGTCAATTTAAAAAACGAAATATTTTGAATTTTTTTAAAGAAATTGAATTCTGAGAGAATTTTGAAGAATTTATTTATCTTTTACAACAACAAAATCACACCTATCTTTGAATATAAAAATCCACTGCGACAGTAGATGATGACGAGGATTCTGTAAAATTACTTAAAGATGACTTAGATAAGCTGTCAAACCCCTTTGCTACTATATAAAAATAAACTCTATAAACATCATAAATACCGCTTACTGTTGGTGTGATCTTAGCAACATTAAGATAATACCTTGCATCATAAAATCCTAAGAAATCTTTTTCTTCTACATCGGTAAGCCATGAAACATTATGATATTCTTCATAAGCAGGGAACATATTGTCAATAAGAATATAATCATCCGATCCCTTTTTATAAGGATTATTTCCGGATGAATCATCAACTGCACTTGTATAATCCTCAACAATCCCATTCTCAGCAATATCTTTAAAATACACCTTTACATTATAATTATTCCCTTCTTCTAAAACCCTCTTAATCATTGTTTTTGTCACCGGTAAACTTATATACTGATAAGCATTAACAAAGGAACTTTTTTTTACACCATCATATATATCTCTGCCAAACCTCAATTCATCAATCTGAACTAAAGACTGATTTCCGCCGCCGGAACTGGTACTTAAAACCGGATACTTAACCTGAGCTCTTTTTTTAGAATCAGAGTTTGAAAAATAATAATATACATCATAACCGCAAAAAAGGTACTGATCACTTTCAAGTATCTCCTGATTATATCCGGTAAAGACAAGATATGAATTATAAGACTCATTTTTATATGATAGATTTTTAGGCTCCTGAAAATACAAAGTATCCTCTATCCCGCACGATACAAATAAAATAAACAGCAATATCGATAAAAATATTTTCACAAGTCTCATTTTATTTCCTCCTGTCTAAAATCAAGAAGTTCATAAATCTTGATAGGAAGAGTTTTACCTTTTACTCTGATATTATCAAGCTCCCTTGCAATAAATTTACCTTTTACAGCCTCATATGTGCTTTCACTAATAATAATACTCGTCCCGTACTCTTTATTAGTCCCCTCAAGCCTCGATCCGAGATTTACATTGTCACCCATTATAGTATAATTCATAAAACCTTGAGATCCAACATTCCCGGCTGTCATTATACCAGAATTTAATCCGATACCGATTGATATCTTTTTCCCCTCCGGTAACTCAAGATTTAATTTTTTAAGAGCCTCAATCTGTCTCAAAGCTGCACGGCAAGCATATTCCGCATGATTCTGCAATGGCTGAGGCGCTCCCCAAAAGCACATTATCGCATCCCCGATGTACTTATCAAGAGTGCCATTCTCCTCAAGAATTATATCTGACATAATAGTCAAATATCGGTTGAGTATCTTAACAAGTTCCTGAGGTGCAAGTGATTCTGATAACGATGTAAAACCTCTAATATCTGAAAACTGAACCGTTATATCCATGTCCTGACCGCCCAACTCTGGAGGATGCTTTAACAATTCTTCAACCACACGGGAGTTAACATACTTAGAGAAAATCTTTTTAATCTCCCGTTTCTGCCGCTGCTCCGTCACAATCCTGTAAATCATCACAAAAATAATTGTGATAACAAACAGCAAAATAACCTTAACAACCTCAAGAACTACCGAGAAATTAACAAAAACAAGAAAGGCTAAACCAAAATACAATAAAAGAGCAAGAACCGAATACAAAAATGCCCTCAATATATTCTTTAAGGAAGAAATGTAAGCGAATAAAACAGCAAGAGCGAGCAAAATCAAGATATAAATTCCGGAGTTCAAAATAACAACAAAATTATTTTTTATTACAGTATTTACTGAGTTTGCAATAACCTCTATCCCAAACATAGTTTTGAATGGAGTTTGAAAGAAATCATCCGCCATTCCATTTGAATAAGCACCCACAAATATTATTTTATTATCAGTTAATATCTTTTTCTTTCCTGATGCTATATCAGAATAACTGCAAGTAATAAACGTTGATGAGGCATTATCATCAGTTGAAGATGCCTTGCCGGCATAATTGACTATCATATTTCCTTTTTCGTCGATCGGAACAACGACATCGGAAAAAACCTTCAATTTGCCGTCTTCACCTCTTCGCATAGGACTTTTAAAAACCACACTCTCTCCATAAGTTACTTCAACATTTTCCAGCGGAATATGGAAATATCTCGATGCAAGAACAGTTGTTATTGATGGAACATAATACTCACGCTGCATTAAAATATTATCAAAATAGTAGGTCTTGTTTAAGGCTATAATATCGTATAAAGACAACTTTACACTCTCATTCCCAAGAAACATGCTAAATGAATTTTTTTCCATCCTATAATTCTTATCACACATTTTCTTGAAAAACTTATATTCATCAATAAAACTAGAATCGCTCGCCTTCAACGCCTCAAAATTAGTAAGTATCTCCAACAAGATATCATCAATAATAAAATAATTACTACCATCATTCAGAACATATTTTATCTGAGACTTTATTTCATTATCCAGATTAGATTTTTCAAGATATCGATTAACTTCAGAAATTACCGAATCATTATTTTCTTTGATCCAGCCGCGTGCCCTATTTATCTCAACTCCGATATCATTATTAAATTTATCAATCTTCGCCTTAAAACCATCTATATCACTCTTAGTTATCGATCTTCTATCTTTCAATGGAGATTTTGACTGTTCAAAAATAGGTTCAAGGTACCTCTTTATTTCAAAAGTTTTAGTAACATCATTTCTCTCTATTTTTATATTTCTAAAATAAAGAGTATCATAGAACTCGTTCTCTTTAATGCTGACAAAAGAACTATCGATATTATTAATATACTTCAAAACCATGGGATACCGTCTAAGTATCTTATCGTTATCAACAATTGAGTTCGCCCCGCCGGTTGCCTCTATAGAGTCCAGATAAGGCTTTAGCGGGAATGAGAGTTGACTGAAAGATGGAACCATTTTGAGATTACCGGACACATTACTCAATTTTCCAAATTTTCCAATATAAGCATCAACCTTATCTTTATTATCAGCATTCTGCGCATCTGAAGAACTAATACTGTCAACCCCGAGATAATCAAGAACAACTCTTCCATTCCTTTTAAATGATTCAGAAAGGAGAAAATCATCCTCAGGATTAACACGATCCGGTTCAACAAAGAAGATATCAAAAAAAAGTGTATTTTCCCGATATTTTGAATCCGTAAAATAATCGGTAAATCGTTTATGAATAGACCGCTTAAAAGGCCATTTTCCGATATCGGATAGACTTTTCTCATCAATACCGACTATTATAACGTCATCTGATGCGTATTTTGATATGCTTTTCTGAGTATATGATTTTGATTGAGAAACACGCCCTGCAAAAGCCCTAAAGTTCAACATCAAATCTCTTGATGATAATTCAAGTTGTTCTACAAAGTTATAATCCGAAGAGATATTTCCCTTATTAACAAGGCTATTTACTGCGGTGTTTATAATAAGGTTTATCAATATAAAGTAAAAGATAAAGGCGATTACTCCGAGCGAAAGAGTAACAATTTTCCCTGTTAATTTGAGTTTTATCCCTGCAAGCATAATATTCCCCATAAATAAAATTAGAGGGGAACTCCCCTCTTATCAATTATTACAATTCAATATTATTCTTTAAAAGCATAATCTTGCTCTTCGCATTCTCGCTTTGTGAAGATTCTTTATATTTTTTAATTATTGTTTCATAATTTTCAAGCGCCTTATCCCGCTTACCCATTCTCTCATATAGCATTCCTATTCTAAAGTATGCCATCGGGGAATAAAACCCATCATTAAATTTTTCAACGAGAGTACTGAGACTTTTTAAAGCATCTTCATTCTTACCAATCTCAGACTGGGAATACGAGAGAAAATATAACGCTTTTGGAGCTAAATAATTATTGGAATTTTTCTTTACAAAATCACCGAAGAACATCTCAGCACCCTTATAATCGAGCGTGTAGTAAGAAACAATTCCCTTATAATAGAGAGCTCTTTTAGCAGCAACTGTACCCGGGTACATCTTTACAACATTATCGAGATCAGACATGAGATTATCTTTCATCCCGTCTTTAGAAATCTGGTTCAATGAGACGAATTCTTTTATATCCTTATAAGTAGTATAAAAAAGTTCAGCAGACTTAACCTGCCTTTGATCGTAATATTTTCTTATAGGAATAACAGACAATAGACCAACAATAATAACAATAACAAGAACAGTAACGATAATAGATCCTTTATTACCTTTTTTCTCAATTTCCTTATCTTTAGAAGACATAAAAAACTCCTTTCTCATAAAACATGTTTTATAGAGGCTCTTGCAAAAATCAAGTAAACTTGATTGTTAAGTACGCCATTATAGGCTGGTCGCAATCTTCGATTGCTGCTCGCCCATGCAATCATAGAAACCTCATGCAAAATTTCCACAGAAAAAAAGTATTTTTGCAAGAAGCTCTATATTTTACTAATACCAAGCTCTTTTATCAATTTTGACAAATAAGTTCTCTGTATACCTAAAACCTTAGCTGTTTTTGTTTGATTCCATCTACAGCTATCCAGAGCCTTTACAAGATAGATTCTCCTGAACTCATCAAGAGCATCTTTGTAAGGCAATATAGTTCC
>JBFZEO010000358.1:0-7031 GCA_041306845.1 Spirochaetota bacterium | reverse complement strand
AAGCATAAAGGAAAATATAAAATGGGATTTCTAAATAGAAAAAAGGTTTCAATTGTTATAATGAATGATGAAGCTATCATACCGGCACAGGCCACAGAACGCTCTGCTGGATACGATCTATGTTCGGTGGTCAATGAAGAGATAAAACCTGGAGAGTACAAAGCAATCCCGACCGGAATAGCCATCGAACTACCCATATGCTATGAAGCTCAGGTCAGACCTCCACGCGTATTGGCTTTTAAAAATGGTATTACATTTTTTAATGCGCCTGGTACAATCGACTCTGATTACCGTGGAGAGATAAAAGTTATCCTTATAAATCATTCCAAAGTTCCATTCACCATAGAAAAAGGGATGAGAATCGCCCAACTTGTTATATCCGAAGTGACACACATAAAATTTGTAAAAAAAATAAAATTAACCGAATCTACCAGAGGTATAGGCGGATTTGGTTCTACAGGTAAAAAATGAATAAACATTTTCTGATATTTATTTTATTTGGTTATCTTATAACAAATGTTTTTTCATTAACCATAGGTGAAAAGGTTGAAATAACCAGAAAAGTCTCAGCTATTGATAAATTAATCGATCAAAAGCAGTTAATAAAAGCTCATAATGAACTAAGTAAAATGAAACAGCAGTTTAATAAAAAATCCGAATTTACTGCACTAATCTATTATTACACATCAAAAATTGACTATTTGTCTGGTAAAAACTACGCTGCGGAATTTAGTGTAAATCTGGCAATCGAAAATATAGACGAAAATCTGTTAGATAACAAATACAAATCATCCATATATCTCCTCGCTGCCGACATATACAGAACGATCGGTATTTATGAAAAAAGCAATGATTACTATTACAAAGTTTTAAAACACTCAACTCTTTATGATAAAAACAAAGCATTTCTCTATTTAACATTGTATTTTTATAACAATGAACTTAAAGATAAAGCTGCTTTTTATTTTGCTGATATTACACCCAAGACTCTAAATGATGACGATATTTCGGTTTATAAATACCTTGATAACTTTTTGGGATGGGAACAGGCTGATACGATGAACTGGGGATATAAGGATCCTAATATTGCATCGTTTGACATAATTAATGATAGTGTGTACATTGGTTTGTGGAATGGGGGGCTTTTCAAATATAATTATCTCACAGGCAACCATGTGAGTATTAACTGCGGAGGAACAGAGATAAGAGATATCAGTTCCGGCGATAAAAACATCTACATTGCGATGAACGGTAATTTTTCCAGTATCGACAAGAGAACAGGTCACGTTAAAGATCTGCCTGAACTTAACGGGATAAACTGCAGCAAGATAGAGGTTTACAATGAAGTGGCGTATATAGGCACTCTCGCTAAAGGTGTAATAATCTATGATAGTAAAAAGAATAAGATAGATAGTCTCCTTGAGGACAACATTTCATTAACAAAAAGATCCGGAGAATACATATATGTCGGAACATACAGCAACAAGTTTTATAAAATTGATCCTAAAGACAACAGCATAAAAGAGATATATCTCGGATTAAAATCTCCGGTTACCGATCTTATTGAGATAAATAATACAATTTATCTGTCTACGTTTGGGAATGGTATTATAAAACTGAATAACAAAGAGCGGATAGAATCCGCATTCCTGAAAAATGAATATGTATTAACTATGACGACTGACAATCTAAATAAAATATATTGCGGAACTCTCGGCAATGGTATATACGTATTAGATGGGGATAATGTTTCTGACTTCCCTACTTCTGTTTTCTTTGAGAGTAAAGATATCGTCAAATTAAAATTTTATCAGGGAAGATTATTTATCGGAACACTTGGTAACGGTTTAATAATAAAGAGAATCCAATACAAATGAAATTAACAATTGCAACAAAATATATACTAAAAGAATTTATTCCAACATTTGTTATATGTTTCTGCTTCTTTTTTATGATGTATATCATAAATCATATCCTATTAATAATTAAACCTCTCATTGAAAAAAATGTTCCGTTTAATTATGTTTTTCTTATGATAGTTACTATCATGCCGCTCTATACTATGTTTTGTCTGCCATTTGCCCTGCTGCTCTCATCACTCATGACGCTGGGGAGATTATCAAGTGACAATGAGATTGTTGCATTCAGATCTTTAGGCTTTAACATAATGAAAATATTTGGTCCGATATTTATCGTGGGAATGATCCTTATGGTTATTGCGTTTTTTATCAACGACAGTCTGCGTCCGATCGGATTAAAAGCACAATTTGAAACTAAAAAGAAAATTTCATCGATAAAACCAACACTATTTTTTAAATCAAAGACGGTAAAAAAATATGGGTCTAAAGTTATATTTACAGATATCGTAAAAGATAAAAGTATAAACGGACTCATAATAATAGACAGGGACAGTGACGGGCAAAAGAGAATAATAACTTCAAAAGAAGCACTGTTTCAAACACCTAAAGGGATGAAAGAGGCAGTTGAAATAAAGATGAACAACGCTATGGTACAATTTGAAAATAAAGAGCGTCCGGAAGAGTTCAATTTTGGTTACTCGGATTCTATATCCTATTACATAAGGTTTAGAGATTTTGAATCCGGAAATCCATTCTCAGGCTCAGCGGAAACAAAAACAACAGGCGAGATCGTAAAAGATCTGGACAACTCAAAAAAACTCTACAGAGAAGAACTCAATAATAAAAATATGGAGTTTATAAAAAATACTGAAATAATAAAGAATACCAGTGTCGAAATAATAAAAAACATAAACGAAAATTATAATAAAAATACAGTTGAAAACCACCTAAAAACAATTGATGATAATCTAAAATCAACCGTTGTTTTAAAAACAAATAATGTCGACAAAGGTCAGATAAACAAAAATCTCGTCTTTTTCTTTGACAAATTTTCATTACCGATTGCATGCTTCGTATTTGTTATATTCGGAACTCCTCTCGGCGTATATTCCAAAAGGGCCGGCTATGCGTTTGGTTTCGTTCTCGGACTGTTTTTGTGCTCGTTTTATTGGTTTTTTTATTATGGAATGTTAGTCGCTGGGAAAAAACAGGCATTACCCCCTTTCATCGCTATATTTTTACCCAATATGATATTTCTTGTTGTCGGATTATTATTATTAGTTAAAAGGTTAAAAGAATGACATTCAAAAATAATATGGTACCAATTACATTATATAAGATGCTTTTCAAAATATTCATTAACTGGTACTTATTGGCGCAGTTACTCGGAATAATGGTATTTGTAATATTCGATCTATTTACAAATATTGATACATATCTCGATAAAGAGGTACCGATTATCTATATCATATCGATGACACTTCTTTTTATACCTAAAGCTATATGGTTTACCATGCCGTTTGTTATAATGTTCGGTATCATAATGTCTATAAGTTCGCTTTATCAGAGTAACGAACTCATAGCCATATTCACATCAGGCATATCATATAAAAGATTTACGTTCCCGATAATATTTACGTGCATTGTTTTATCAGTAGCTATGATCTTTATTGACTCTTACGGGGTTGTTTATGCCATGAGGCAAAAGGATAAATTATATAAAAGATTCACCAGTGATAAACCCGATGAGTATAACAATATAACGTTAAAAAGTGAGAAAAAAAACACTTTCTGGCATATCGATGACTTTGATCCGGTAAAGAATAAACTCCAGAACATCATAGTATTCACCATAACTGACGAATACAAAATGATTGAGCGTATATATGCCGCTAAAGCTTCATATACAAAAAACGGATGGTTATTCTACTCAGGTGTAATAAGAAGTTGGGACAAAGACGGTCTTCTCATAAGTGAAACAAAGTTTTCTAAAAAACTGATGACACTGCCTGAAAAACCCAACATATTTAAGACAAGCGACTATGAAATAGAAAATATGAGTATTAACGAGGCATTTGAACGGATAAAACTTCTTGAAAAATTAAACGTGGAGAGAAAAAAAGAACTTACCGATTTTTATAAGAAGTTTTCTTTCCCGATGATACTAATCGTCTTTGCTATATTTGCAATCGGAGTATCCACGTTGTCAAAAATTTATATTTTGATAACGGCATTATTTCTATCTATTTCACAGGCAATATTATACTACATCATGCAGTTTTTAATATTTGACAATTTATCATATACTGGTATAATATCCCCATTTATCGGAGCATGGCTGTCGTTTGTTTTCTTTCTGCCGCTTGCTTTGTGGCTCCTTTACAGGGCAAAAACTTAGTTTTTTTAATAAATTATTTTTATCATATCAATACGGGAGTTTATTTTTATGTCAGAGAAGTATTATGTCGGAATAGATATCGGAGGAACAACAGCAAAGATCGGACTTGTTGACAGTTACGGTACAATAGTTGATAAAACTCAGGTAAAAACCCAGAAAAATTTAAAGTGGGAAAAAATTATTGATTCTTTTATTAAACCTGTTGAGGACTGGAAAGAAAAAGGATATTCCATAAACGGGATCGGGATCGGCGCACCTGGTGCATTCGACAAAAATACAAGAATGCTCACAAACTGCCCCAATATAGCGGAACTTACAAATGTACCTTTCGTTGATTACATATCTAAAAAACTTGATAGAAAAGTAATTGGGGATAATGATGCAACTTGTGCTGCCGTCGGAGAACATGTTTTCGGTGCCGGTAAGAAATATGAGAATTTCGTGTTTGTAACAGTCGGTACCGGAATAGGCGGAGGTATCATTCTCAATAATAAAGTTTATCGAGGCAAAGACGGTTATGCCGGAGAGTTAGGTCATGTGATAGCTGTTCCGGACGGTAGAGAATGTAACTGCGGCAACAAAGGGTGTATCGAACGTTATGCATCGGCAACGGCGATAATAAAAACAATTACCGATGGTATAAAACGTGGTGATGTAACGAGTTATTCCGGTGTAAACATAGAGGACATCGATGCCAAAATGATATTTAACAGAGCAAAAGATGGAGATATAGACTCCATAAATGCTGTCGATACTGCCTGTAGATATCTCGGTCATGTTATGGGAAGCGTTGTAAATCTATTGAATCTCGATGCTGTTATAATAGGCGGTGGAGTTGCAGCAGCCGGCAATTATTATATAGAAAAGGTTGATTATTTCTTAAAACAGGTCGGATGGATATCATTTTGTAAAAATCTTAAAGTTTTACCGGCAGAATTGCTGAATGATGCTGGGATAATAGGCGCAGCTTCATTAATACTTGAAGATATAAAACATCAATAATAAACTTGGGAGATATCATTGTTTGAATTACTAAAAAAGGATACTGGTTCCCAGGCAAGAGCAGGTCTACTTTCACTATATCACGGCAAAGTTGAAACTCCTGTTTTTATGCCGGTAGGGACAAACGGTCCGGTAAAAACTTTTTTACCATATGAACTTAAAGAGATGGACATTCAGATAATGCTCTCCAATTCATATCATCTCTATCTCAGACCGGAGATGGAGGTGATAGAAAAACTTGGCGGACTCCACAAGATGACAGGTTGGGATCGTAATATACTTACCGATTCCGGCGGATTTCAGATATTTTCTCTGAGTTCTTTGACAAAGATAAAAAGGGACGGAATTGAATTCAGATCCCATATTGATGGGTCCAAACATATATTGACACCGGAAAAGATTATCGATGTACAAAAAATAATCGGGTCAGATATTATGATGGTCTTAGATCACTGTACGCCTCCCAAAATTACTCATAAAGAGGCAGCCGTTGCGCTGGAAACAACAACAAGATGGGCTGCTCAATCAAGAGACTATTACAACAAAAACATAGACAAAAACAAACAAAAACAGTTTGGAATTATACAAGGTAATTTCTTTAAGGAACTACGAAAACAGAGTGCCGAAGAGATAACTTCGATAGGATTTGACGGATATGCAATAGGCGGTCTCTCTGTAGGAGAATCCAAGGATGTGTTTGTAGATATTTTATCGTACACTACCCCGCTGCTGCCGGAAGATAAACCGCGCTATCTGATGGGTGTAGGAACACCTCTTGACCTTTTCGCTGGCGTTGAGAATGGTATAGATATGTTTGACTGTGTATTCCCGACAAGGATAGCAAGAAATGCCTCAGTATTCACAAATGCCGGAAGAATAAACATAAGGAATGAAAAGTTTAAATTTGATGATAAACCACTTGATCCGGAGTGCGACTGTTATATGTGCCGCAATTTTTCGCGTGGCTACGTAAGACACCTATTCAAAGCCAAAGAGATAACAGGAGCAAGGATAACAAGCTACCACAATGTTTATTATATGAAAAAGTTAATGAGTAAAATTAGAGAATCCATATTAAACGGAACATTTGGCGAGTTTAAGAAAAGTTTTATATCAAATTATAGGGATGCGGAATGAGAAATACAGCATGTTTTCTGATGATAATTACGGCCGTTTTTATTTCAAATGTAACAATCTATGCCGACGCAACTGATGATAAAAATAAACTTGAGGCACAGATCGATAATATTAAAGATACATTAACGTTCGGAATTGAAGATGAAGTAAAGATGATAATCGGTTCTTCTTCCGTTGCTCTATCACCGGAATATATGCAGTTACTGTTCAACAGATATAAAGAGGCCAAGATAACTTTAACAAAAATAGCTGTTGTAAACTACCTAACGAGGATATCCACAAAAGATGATTATTTTCTTAATTTTTTATACAATGAGGCAATTGAGAAAAAAACAGATCCACAGTTAAAATCAGCTATATTTTATTATCTTTCTGAACACGGATCAGATAATGAACAAAAATTGCTTGTAGATTCACTTGATGCAAACGATGATTTTTTGAAGAATGCGGCATCAAGCGCTCTAAAAAAAGTAAAGTCCGAAACAATTTTAAATGCACTTATGGAAAGACTAAACAAAGATCTTGAAATGAGATCCTCTGATGATAATGATTATAAACCTCTCCCCGATGATATAATTTATAATATGATATTAACTTTTGGCGATCAGAAATATGCAAACTCGATTTCGTATCTC
>JBFZEO010000357.1:0-3897 GCA_041306845.1 Spirochaetota bacterium | reverse complement strand
AGGAAAGAGCTGAATCGCGTACTAAAACCTGGCGTTTCACAGAAAATACTCGACGCTATGCTCGAATCTACACGTGAAGGCGGAACTGTCTCAAAACTAAATATCGATGGAATCAGATTTTGTGCAAAATCGGGTACAGCTCAGATTTATAACAGTGACGAGGGGAAATATTCATTCTCAGACGTAACATCAACACTTCTTGTTATCTTTCCTTATGATAATCCGCGATACATAACATATGTTGCGTATCACAAACCAAAAACTACTGTAAACTGGGGCGGTGTAATCGGATCATATATGTTAAATGATTTTATTTCCGGATTGACAGGATACCTTGAAATTAATCCGACAAATCAGTCTGTTAGCAAAAAAGAAATAACCAATAAAAACCGCTATAAAAAAATGCTAAAAACAGATAATCAAATGCCGGACTTAACTGGACTAACAGCCGGCGATGCTCTCTACATACTATCCAATAAACCTTATAAAATAAAATCATCAGGAACAGGTAAAATAGTATCTCAGTCTCCTTTGCCGGGAACAATCCTTGATACAAAAACGAAAATATTCATTCACTCAGAGGAACCTAATGAATCCGATAGATAATAATCTTAAGAACAAAGATCTCTCGTTAATTTATACTAATTTCAGCTCAGATCTGTATCCGCTTGAGGCTGCTAAGAATGGTGAGAGTACCTTAAAAATAGCAGGAAATTACATCCATTCCAGATATGACCCTGTCAAAGAGGGTGAGAGACTTGCAGACCACATCATGGAAAACAGTTATGAAATCGATGTTGTAATCCTCTACGGCGGCGGGCTCGGGTATATGGCAAAACCCCTTTTTGATAAACTCATAAAAAATAATAAATCACTAAATCCGCCAAATATACTCTACATAGAAAAGGACATAAAACTTTTCTGCACAGCATTAACAGTTACTGATTTTAGTGAGATGGCGGCGAATCCTAATTTTAAAATTTTTCTTGATGCCGAAAAAGAGATGATAGGAAGTTTTATCCAGGGAATACCGACTCAAAAGGTCAGATATTTTTATTACAGACCGGTTTTTAAGCTAAATGAGAGTTACTTCATGGAACTGCAGAACCATATCAATTATGTACTTGACCGCAAAGATATGAACAATGCAACCTTTTCAAGGTTCCAGAAACTCTGGACCAAAAATCTCATAAATAATCTCTCGGGATACATAAAATCAAGCAATCTTAAATCACTTGCCGACATCAATAAAGGGGGAAACGCATTTGTCATAGCCGGCGGCCCTACTCTTGAGAAGTCGGTCGATTTTATAAAAAAGAATGAGAATGATGCAATAATAATTACCGTCGATACATCATATAAATTCCTTATAAAAAACGGTATAAAGCCCGACATCATAGTCACTATCGATCCGCAATACTGGAATTATAAATACCTAGAAAATTGTGATCTTGGCGATACAATAATTGTTACCGATCCATCTACATATTACAAGATATTCACATTAACAGATCCCATAAATATTTTCACTCCGAACTCCATTTTCCCGATGACAGATTACTTTTATCCGCACAAGGATAAAGGTCTTTTATCAGCAGGAGGATCAGTCTCAACAGGAGCGTTTGATACGGCAAGAATTATAGGCTCCAGGTCAATCTATCTGTTTGGACTCGATCTTTCGTATCCTGAACGCAAAACTCATTTTAAGGGGGCTTTCTTTGAAAACAACTTTCTTAAAATATCAAATTATTTTGTGCCGGCAGAATTTCATGCCTACAAATACCTTACTCACGCCTCCCTTATAAAATGCAGATCAACCGATAATGGAACAGTCTTCAGCGATCCAAAAATGTTTATTTTTAAGAAGTGGTTTGACAGGGAGATCCCATGTACCGATGCTAAAGTTTTTCAGCCCGATTTTAAAGGAGCAAAACTTGAAGGAACCGAGATCGTAAACATTGAGAATGTAACTCTTGACAAAACAACAGATAAAAGTACATTTAAAAATAAAGTGAAACAAGCACAGATTAAAAATAACTTTAACATTCCGGAACTCCGTAAAAAAATTGATGACTTTATAAAATATGCAGAACAAACATCAAATTTTTGCGGTAAAATTAACAGATTGATAGACTCAGACGGTAATATAAAAAACAAAGATAAACCATTAGTTCAGGATATAGAAAATGAATTATTCTCAGATCCTCATAGATCGGCAGTAACAAATATAATCTCGTTAGGCAATCAGGATATCATTCTAAGGATAAAAGAGAACATAAAGTACGATGAAAATGAGGAAAAATCAATTGCGATAAAGACAAAACTGCTTCATGGAGGACTCGAAGAATCAGCCCATTATTACATAAAATATTTAAATAAACTTCTAAAGTTATTATAATTTTAGTCCGAAAATCTCTTTAGATGGTTTATGATAATTACCCTCCCAAAGTAATTAGAAAAGAATGGAAAGTGAAAGCTTTCCATTTTTTTTATTAATGCTGCGATTCTATGCAATCACGATAAATATATTCAATTTAATTTAGGATTTATTTGACAAAATATTTAGTTTAAATTATTATTTGCCAGATAAAATTAACTTAATTTGCATGGTTGGAGCCTTTTATGTATACTGATGAACTTATGACAGAGATAAATGTAAAAAAAGTCCATTCATCTTCATCTTTATCAAATAAAGGATTGCTCGTTGTTCTTTCAACTAATAATCTCGGATTAACACATATTGTAGATAGGTTTCCATTTATAATAGGGAGACAGGATGACTCAAATTTTGTCATAAACGACTCACTTGTCAGTAAGAAACACTGTGCCATTTACTATGAAAACAACAAGTTTTACATCGAGGATCTTGGATCAAGAAATAAAACTTTTGTGAACGGTAAAGAGTTAAAGAAAAAGACTGAGATGTTTTACGGCGACAAAGTTTCTGTAGGATCAACGATTATGCGTTTTTATCTAGAAGAGAAAGAATAACAAAATCCGAAAATATTTTAATTATGTGCAGTGGTTATTAACCTATTAGTTTTAATAACTTCACAATATATCAATTGTTATAATCAGGAGAGATAAATTGGATAAAAAATCAAGTGGAATATTAATACACCCAACCTCATTCCCGGGAAAGTACGGCTGTGGAGATCTGGGAGAAGGTGCTTATAAAATTATAGACCTTCTAAAATCTGCCGGTCAAAAAATATTACAGGCACTTCCTTTGGGACCTACAGGGTTCGGAGATTCCCCTTATCAGGCATTTTCCGCATTTGCCGGTACACCGTATATCATCAGTTTTGACAAACTTATAGAAGATGGATATTTAACAAAAGATGATCTTAAAGATTATCCTAAGTTTGATCCTGCAAAAGTAGATTATTATGGGATATATATCAATAATTTCAAAATATTAAGAAAGGCATTTGCTAATTTCAAAAAAGATAAAGCTCCTTCAGCTTTTACAACATTCTGCAAAAACAGCAAAGAGTGGCTTGAAGATTACTCGCTTTTTATGGCTATAAAAGACAGCAAGAATGGGGCAAGCTGGGACACTTGGGAAGACGCGCTAAGACTGAGAACCGATTTGACTGTATCAAAAGAGGTAAAAGAGGATGCTGATTTCTATAAATTTATCCAGTGGAAATTTGATGAACAGTGGACAGCGTTCAAGAAATATGCGAACGACAATGGAATTGAGATTATCGGCGATGTTCCGATTTTTGTTTCATATGACAGTTCCGATGTTTGGGCTAATCAGGAGCTTTTTTATCTTGATAAAAACGGTAAACCTGAACTTGTTGCTGGTGTGCCTCCCGATTATTTCTCGGCAACCGGTCAACTGTGGGGCAATCCGCATTACAGATGGGATGTTATGAAAAAGGATGGTTT
>JBFZEO010000355.1:0-4043 GCA_041306845.1 Spirochaetota bacterium | reverse complement strand
TAAATAAAATCAGGCGCAATGATATCGGTAATCTTACCGATGTTCCGGAATATCTTTCACATGAATATAAAAAGTCTATAATTGAGGATAACGGTACTTTTTATGTACTTCTTCATATATCAGATAGGAAGATATCATCCAGGATAGATGATATCTTAAAAAATACAGATGTAAATTACAAAATCTTTGATGTTATGAAAGCAAGTGAGAGCGGTTTATATAGATTTGGACTTCTTACTTTCAGGATTTTTATCGTAGCTATCGTTGTAATACTCATACTGCTTAGTATTGTGCAGAGATCGTTTGTTAAGGGGTTTTTTACTATTCTGCCCGCTATCATGGGACTTCTGGCGTCGGTTGGTTTTACAACAATTACAGGTAACAAAATAAATATTATGCATTTTACATCATATATTCTTATTTTTGGTATCGGAGTTGATTACGGGGTGTTTATTGTTGGTGCTCATTATCATAAATTTGACAAAGACCATATGAATAACACGATCCAGTCAATATTTGTTTGTGCTCTCACTACACTTGCCGGCTTTGGTGTGCTCGCTATCAGTTCCAGCAAGGCTCTCTATTCTCTTGGTTCCTCCATGCTTTTAGGAATAGTGTTCGCCATGCTTACATCGTTTATTTTTATCCCGGCTATATTAAAAAAGATAGTTAAATAGTAATCATGGCCGATATCTGTTGTCCGCTCTGCGGTCTATCTGTAAATGCAGCAGCCTGTATGGTAGACCGGTCAGGTGTCATCTATCATCAGTGTGTGAATTGCGGTCTTGTTTTTAAAGACTCTAAATTTGTACCTGACAGTCAAAAGTCTTTGGAGCGATATAATCTTCATAATAATTCTTATGATGATAAAAAGTATGTTGATTATCTCGACAGGTATTTATCAGACGGATTTATGAAATACTATAAAAATGGGGCTGCTGTACTCGATTATGGATGTGGTCCGGAGCCTGTATTACAACGTTTATTATTAGAAAAATATAATATAAACATTTCCGTATATGATCCTAATTTTTTTGAATGCGATCTATCGAGATATGACTTTATCATAAGTACAGAGGTTTTTGAGCATTTTAAGAATGTATTTTCTGAGATCGATCGGGTGATTTCCATTCTCAACAGCGGCGGCATCCTTTCTATCAAAACTAACTTTAACAATACCGATAACTTTAGTAACTGGTGGTACAAGGAAGATATTACCCATCTTTCATTTTATAACGAAAAAACATTTGAGTACATTACCGATAGATGGAACCTTGAAAAGGTTTTTAGTGATGGGAAGTCTATAATTGTCTATCGAAAGAATTAAATCCTATTAAGTAGGCTTCTGTTTATTTAGTATTTCTATCATGAAGTTCTTTTGCGTTTTTATCGGGACAATCACATTTGCCGGACATTTTATAGCTGCTGTATGAAGATCTGCGGGATTATTGTAATTTATAATAGCAAGATTATCTGTTACAACAATTCTATCCGGATTATCTGTCGCTTTTTCACAAATCTTACAGCCGATACACCCTTTCTTACAGTTCTCTTTCACTGTTTTGGAGTTGTCGTGACTTGAACATGCTACAAAATGTCCGCCGTTAAGCGGAAACATTTTTATTACTTTTGGAGGACAGACAGTTACGCATTTTTCACAACCTATGCACAAATTTGAGTCAATCCAAACTCTATTTAAAGGATCTCTGTTAATTGCGTTAACCGGACAAACTTTTATACAGCTACCTTTGCCGACACATCCATATTTACAAGATTTTTCACCTTTGTAAAAACTGTAAACAGTAAAACAGTCATCTTCACCATTAAAAATGAAATCTTTTTTTGCTATCGCATCATCACCAAGGCAGCAAACTTTTGCAACCATGTGTTCGCCGATTACTCCGTCTCTTGAGAGGATTGCCGCAAGTTTATCGAGTGTTGTTTTGCCGCCTGGAGAACATAAGTTTATGGGAATGGAGTTGTCTTTTGCAAGGGCAACTGCGTAACCGGAACATCCCGGATAACCGCACGCACCGCAATTTGCTCCCGGTAAAGCATTGAAAATATTTTCCTCAATCGGATCTATCTCTACCATAAAAACCTTGGAAGCAACAGATAGTCCGAACCCTATTACAAGCCCTAATCCTGTCAGTACTCCGATACCTATCAATATATTTATTATGGTAGTTAACATAAAAACCTCTTTATTATTTTACTTAAATAGTTCTAAAATACTCTTATCGGCAGCTGTAAATGCCAGTGCCATGAGTCCTGCAGTTATAAAGGCGATTGGAATCCCTTTAAATGCTTTGGGGATATTTGCCATCTCAAGTTTTTCTCTGATAGTCGACATCAGAAACAGAGCGACAAGGAAACTAATTCCTCCAAAAAATCCGCTCAATACAGAATTTAGAAAATTATAATCTTTTGATATATTAATTAAAGCGACACCGAGGACAGCACAGTTTGTTGTTATAAGAGGCAGATAGATCCCAAGTGCGTTATATAGGAATGGGAATTGCTTTTTTAGTATTATTTCAACAAGTTGTACAAGAGCGGCAATTATTATTATAAAAAAGATTATCTTCAGGTATGTCAGGTTGAACGGAACAAGTATACTGTGATAAATAAAAAATGTTACCATACTTGAGAGCGTCATTACAAATATTACAGCTAAACCCATTCCAAGGACTGAATCGAGTTTTTTGCTGACTCCAATGAATGGACATATCCCGAGAAACTGCGATAAAACAAAATTATTTATAAATACTGTGCCGATAGCTATTGCAAATAGTTCACCCATGATTTACCCCTGATTATTTCCATTTTTCTTGTTCTGATATGCCTGTTTAACGGCGAGTATTATTCCCAATACGAAAAAACCGCCGGCAGGCATTGTAAGGATTTTTGTAGCTCCGTATATTTCAGTGTTCAATATTTTTATTTTTGCATCATTTCCAAACTCTATTATAAAAAGACCTAAATCCTTAAAGTCAAATCTGAGTGATCCAAGAAACTCTCTGACAGTTGCCAGTATGAGTAATGCAAGTGTAAATCCTATACCCATCCCGATCGCATCAAGTACAGATGGTAAAACTTTATTTTTATTGGCAAATGCTTCCGCTCTGCCTAATATGATGCAATTAACAACTATAAGCGGTAGAAAGACACCGAGAGCTGCCGATAACGCTGGTAAAAGAGCTTGAATAAGCAAATCTATCACCGTAACGAGGGAAGCTATAATTACAACATACGCAGGAATACGAACTTTGTCCGGTATAAAATCTTTCAAAAGCGAGATGAGAATGTTGGAGAAAACAAGGACAATTGTCGCTGCTAAACCCATTCCGAGTGCGTTTGATACTTTAGTAGTAACTGCGAGGGTAGGGCACATACCGAGTAAGAGGACAAATGAGGGGTTTTCTTTTAAAATTCCCCTTTTAAAAGAGTCATAATTGTATTTTTTTATATCAGTATCGCTCATGCCGGGCACCTCATTTTTTATTATTTACTTTTTAAGAGTTCAAGAGATTTATTTATTGCCTCTACGATTCCGTTGAATGTTATCGTTGCCCCTGTTACACCGTTAGGTCCGTCAATATATCCGTTTTTTATCATATTTTTGTTTTGCGGTAACGGATACTTAGATGAATTTGCATCTATAAACATATTCATAGCATCCTGTTTTTCCCATTTTTTTCCAAAACCCGGTGTTTCCGAGTTTTTCAGAAGTTTCATGTTAAGTATTTTGAATTTTAAATCAAAGGCAATCATAAGATTCATCTCGCCGCCGTATCCGGTTCCTGTAACAGAGGCAATATAACCGATTATATTATTTGATTTATTTTTTACGATAAAATAGTAGTCGTCCGGAGTTAGGTTGTACTTGGCATTATTAACATATGCTGTTTTTTCAAAGGACTCGCCTTCCGGGAAAAGCTCTTTGTTGGATTTATTTATTACTGTCTGATTATTTTTCTTTATGAGAGGTTCTGCAAAAAAATTTGCTATAGAAAGGATAAATACAGATACAAAACAGATTA
>JBFZEO010000354.1:0-10214 GCA_041306845.1 Spirochaetota bacterium | reverse complement strand
AACAGCAAACTCTTTGATATCCTTATGGATATTTTTACAATAGTTTTTGTTGCTCTTATCGTTGGATTTGAACTTCTTATGATACTAACACTGTTTATCCAAAAAGACATAAATATGGAGAGTCGGAAAAAATTAAGGGTAATAAGATTCTCATCCTTCGTTTTCTTTTTTGCCGAGCTTATTCCGATAAGCTACATTCCGATTTTCGTGAAGAATTTAGCTGAGAACTCAAGTTCGTCCATTCTAAATCTGCCAACAGAAACTATAATGGGTCTACCGATCTCATCTTATATGCTCGGGATCTCAATATTTGTTCCGGTAGCCGGATTTATGTCAAAAAGACTCCCGATCAAAACAATATTTTTTACATGCATCGGGCTGCTTAGTGCCGGAGCAGTAATATCAGCGACCTCATCATCCGTACTCCAGCTTATAATCGGCAGGTTCATATCGGGACTCGGTTATGGTGGAACAATCATAAACGGTGTAAATCTCGTGATTAACTTTACAAATAAGAGTAATAGAACTGAGGGATTCGGAAACTGGTCAGCCGGTTATGCGGCGGCGAGTATTTGTGCGATACCTGTCGGAGGTGTCATTGCGAGCAGGCTCGGGTTTGGCGTCGGAATGATTATATCGCTTGTTTTTATCCTAATTTTCGGTTTCTTCCTTTACAAGTTTGTTAAAATCGACAAAGAGAACCTCGATATCAATTATGAAAGTAAAATTAAACTAAAAGATCTGTTTGTTCTGTTCAAAAACAGAAGTCTTGCATTGACATTATTACTGGCGAGTATCCCAATGCAGATCTCTTTTATCGGGATTTTTCAATATTTCTTCCCGATGTATATGAACAACATGGGTGTCACACAATCTAATATCGGACGAATCCTCACAATATACGGAGCGATAAGTCTTGCCACACCTATCATAGCAAGATTGGCCGACAGAGTGAAAAATGACAAAATGTTCATTGTTATAGGCAATGTAATAATAGCTGCTACTTTTATTCTATTCCTCTTTTTTAACAACATCCTATTTACAATAATAGCGATATTTCTCATAGGACTTGGCGGGATGCTTTTTGACACAGTAGAGGAATCCTACCTATGTTCCTCAAAAGAGGCAAAAGAGATCGGAGAATCAAAGTTAATCGGGATCTACACCACATATGAGAAAATTGCTTCCGTTGTAGCACCTATAGCTGTCAGTTTACTTATTACTGCATTCAGTTATATCAGGAGTCTCCTATTCATTGGAATATTTATGATAGCAGGGATTATTGTTTTTGGCATTCTGGCTAAGAATTTGAGAAAGGAGGAGGAACATGTTTAGTGAAAGAAAAATAAATATAGCTGTTGTTTTCGGAGGGAAAACATACGAGCATATCGGCTCTGTGGAATCGGCATTATACATTCTGTCAAAACTTGACACAAGCAAATATAATATCGATTTTGCCTACATCGATCAGACAGGAAAACTTATTGACAGACTGGAATTCCTGAAATATCTCCCGGAATTTCTCGACAACCACTACATTACAATTTTTGACAATGTCAGACGGCAAAAAGAATCCGGCGTGTTTATCGGCAAGATGACCGATATGACATGCAACTACTCGGAACCATTTATCGATAACATAATGTCCGGTAAGTATGACGCTGTTTTCCCGGTAATACACGGCAAAACCGGTGAGGATGGGATGATACAGGGATTCCTCGAATTCTTTAATGTGCCATATGTGGGATGCGGAATTCTGCCGTCAGCAGCGTCACTGGATAAAGAGTTCGCAAAAAGAATAGCATCGACTCACAACATAAAGATTGCCGAGTTCATTACTATTACCAAAACTGACTGGAAAGAGGGGAAAGATACCACCATAGAAAAAATAATCTCTAAATTTAAATTACCGATCTTCATAAAACCGGCGACACTTGGATCATCAATCGGGATAGAGCGGGTAACTGATGCAACAGATATCCCGGATGCCATAGACAGAGCACTCTCCTTTGATAATAAGATCATAATTGAACGGTCTGTAATTGGCAAGGAGTACGGGATAGCAGTTATAGGAAACGAAAATCCCAGAGCTTCGGTATGTTGTGAGTATCAGTCAGAGAGTAACTTTCTTGATTACGAGGCAAAATTTGGTAAATCAGCAAAAGAGGACATCATTCCGGCAAACCTCGACACCGAAACTGCCCGACAGCTGCAGAACGAAGCGCTTAAGATATATAAGGCACTCAATCTCAACGGGTTGTCTCGGATAGATTTTTTTATTGAGAATGGGAACATTATTTTTAATGAGATAAACAGCATGCCAGGATTTGGACTTCACAGTGTTTTCTCTGCTATGTGGGAAAAGTCAGGACTCCCGTTTGATAATATGATAGAGGAATTAATTGACCTCGCTTTGGAAAAATTTAAAGATTAGGCCGGTAAAAAAATGCACATAATTCAAAATCTTAAACTAAAAAATAAATTGTTGCTTTCGTTTTTCGCTGTAACATTTATATCAATTTTTGTAACTACATTCTTTTTTATATATTACTTCAGCAACAAGCAGAAACAGGAAGCAACTGTTAATATGCAGAAGAATATTGAGATAGCCTCTCTTATGCTGAGTAACAAACAAAAAGAGACCGACGTTTTTGCAAAAACACTATCTAACGACAAAGCGATGCAGATTTTGTTAGATCTAAAATATTCATCTAAACTCTCCGAATACCTCAAGGGCATAATTATCAGAGAAAAAATTTATGATATTTTTGTCGCGGATAATAAAGGTTCTATTGTATCGGCGGCCGGGGATGGTTCCAGAGAGTATATGAAAGCCATGTCGCCTGAGATCTTACCGGAAAAGACAAGCATTCAAAAAGCAATAAATGGTGAATATTTTTCTACGGGGGAGCTTTTTACCTCTAAATCTGGCATAAAATATCTTTCACTTTCAGCGTACGCTCCCGTTGTGAGGAATGGTACAAATGTCGGTGTTATAATTGTACGGTATGTACTTAACGGGAGAAACGATTTCCCTGAGAATATAAAAAAACTTCTTGGTGTAAACTGTCAGATATTTGTAGGAACCAATCCTGTGTCATACACTGCCATTGATCACATATCCGATGATATTTATCAGAAAATAAAAGAACACGATAAATATGAGGTTGTCAACATCTCATTCGGAGGAAAACTTGCAGAGTACAGATCGATTAAAGATTATAAAGATAATAAAATAGGTATCATCGGGATAACACTCTCATCGCACGACTATGCGATGTCGCTCCTTAACTCGATAATTGTTATCCTCGTCATAATGATTATATGTCTTATATCCGCTACCGTGCTGGGGTTCTTTATTTCAAACAGTATTCTCATTCCCATACAGCAGCTTTTAACAGGTGTTAACAAAATAACGTCCGGCGATCTGTCATATGAGATAATGATAGATATAAAAGATGAGATCGGTAAACTGAGTGAATCTTTTAACATTATGAGAATCTCCCTGAACGACAAAATCAATACAATTGAGACTCTAAATCAGGGACTCGAAAAAAAAGTAAAAGAGAGAACCGGAACAATAGAATCTCTCCTCAATAAAATGAGAAAGTATCTTTCGCCGCAGCTCTACGACTCGATAATAGGCGGCAAACAGGACACCGAGGGGAAAGCCCATTCCCGCAAGAAACTGACAATATTTTTCTCCGACATCGTTGGGTTTACCCAAACTACAGACTCGCTGGAGGCAGAAGACCTCTCTGATATATTAAATTCCTATCTCGATAACATGGCAAAGATTGCACTTAAATGGGGAGGAACAATCGATAAATTTATCGGCGATGCCATAATGGTTTTTTTCGGCGATCCGGAGTTTATAAATGACAAGGAACACGCTTCGAGGGCTGTGAGAATGGCAATTGAGATGCGTGAAAAGCTCGAGGAGCTGCGGGGCGAATGGGTGGAGAAGGGATTTGAACATCCGCTCCACGTGAGAATGGGGATAAATACCGGCTACTGTACAGTCGGGAATTTCGGATCTGAGAACAGGATGGATTATACGATAATAGGCGGGAATGTTAATCTTACTTCACGACTCCAGACTGCCGCAGAACCGGACACCATTTACATAAGCCACGAAACATACTCGCTCATAAAAGATGAGATAAGTTGTGAATATATCGGGGAAATAACTGTAAAAGGGTTTAGAGATGCCATAAAAAGCTATAAGGTTATCAAACCAAAAACAGCACAGAGCCCTCAGTATATAAAACTTAATACCGGAGAGCTTACATTCGCAAAATCCAGAATAGATATAACTTCACTTAATGATGAGGATAAAAATAATCTTGTTCAAAGTTTGAAAAAAGCTCTTATATATCTCGAAAAGGCATCACAAAAGAAATAGACTTGTTTTTTATTGTTCATTTGTGGTATTATCTTGCCGAAGGCGCTTTGTTAATTTACAGAAAGGTTTTTATTGGCGGTCTTTAATTAAAATTATTTAAAAAGGAAGAAAGAAATGAGAAGATGGATTTTACTCTTGGCAATTTTATCATTGTCACTATCGGCAACCTTGGCAAAGGAGGCTAAGAAAAGCGATTCTGCAACTGTTGACATCGGATTCGCATCGTTTATCAAACCATCTGAGATAAAAGGTACTGTTTACCTCAGAAACGTTGTGGATGAGAGAAAATTTAAAGATCAACTTGACCAGTCAACTTTTATCGGAGTAACATATGGAGATTATTTTGAAGTTTTCCCCTGGTACTGTGTTGAGAAAGTAGAAACAATAATCAGGAATCTGTTTACAGATGCTCTGGAGAGTTCCGGGTTTAAAGTTGTTGATACTCAAAGTAATAACTTATCAACAGTAGATGTTTATATAAAAAACATGAACCTCCTGAGTTTCGGGGTTGGACTTCCTATGATAAATGCAAATTTTGAGATTAAGATACAATCTGCCGATGAGTCAAAGGGGGTAATATCTAAAAACATATATGTTTTTGATATGGTAATGTATGCATTCGCCAACAGGATAGCCAACGGTTTTGATAATGTTTTAAATTCTGTGATGTTCAAGTCTTATAAATATTTTACAACACCGGCTGTTGTAAATTCACTAAAAGGAAAATCAGATAAGAGAGAGTACAATCAGTATTCTTATGACGGGAAAAGAGACGGGGACAAACTCACAGAAATCCCTGCCAAGATAGAGCTTTCCAAAACCCTCAATGCTTTGCTTCTCCCTTCCAATAAGATAGGAGCTATCACTAATCTGGATAACTTTCCATCTCTTGAGGAATTGAACCTCTCTTCAAACAGTATAGAAAATATTGAAAATCTTGAAAATTTGGCAAAGACTTTAAAAATACTTGATCTATCTAAAAATGATATAAGTGTAATTGAAGATCTTGATAAACTTGTAAATTTAGAGGAGCTGAATTTATCGTCAAATGAAATCGGGAAAAGTGATAAAATAGAGAATCTGGATAAATTGACAAATCTCAAGTCACTCGATTTATCAAAGAACGATTTTAAAAAGATCGAAAATCTTGATAAACTTGTAAATCTTGAAGAACTCATATTATCAAAGAATAAAATAACTACTATAGAAAATATTGCGGCTCTTAACAAGCTGAATATACTCAGACTTGATTATAATGAAAAAATAAAGAAAATTAAGGATATTCCTTCCGAAAATCTACAATGGCTCGACATTTCGCACTCATCTATATCAAAGATAGAAGGGCTTGAAAATATGAAAAAACTCGAATGGCTGAGTCTCAACAATACTAAAATAACAAAGATAGAAGGACTTGATAACCTTACAAATCTTACATATCTGGCACTTTCAGACACAAAAATAAAAAAGATTGAGGGATTAAATTCGCTGGTAAATCTAAAAAAACTTAATATATCAAGAACTAATATAAATAAATTGGAAAATCTTGATAATTTGGTAAACTTGGAAACCATAAATATGCTGGATTCACTGGTTTTTACTCTTGAGAATCTGGAAAAATGCCCAAAATTAAAGACGATCTTGTTTAATCCGGGAGATATAAGAGCTATAAAGAAATCGACTTATGAATTTCTGAAGGCTAAAGACATAAAGATATACAGTAGGGATATCGATGCGTTTGTAAAGAAATGGGGCGTTTTAGTGATAAACTAAACAATATCCATTGGAGATAAAAAATCCGGCTATGAAGATAAACTTCAAAAGCCGGATTTTTTTATTGTTGATAAAGACAAAATTTTATAAATATTTTAGTTACGGAGTGTATTTCTTCCAGTTTGAAGATACAATGTTAACCTTGCAGTCATCATCCATGTTAAGATCACCTGCAGTGGATGAATCACCGCTGCTTGAGAAATAATAATAATCCCCATCTGTCAGAGTCGCACTGCTGTCCATATCAATAAATGTCATAAAAGCGTACAAATCCTGATCTATATCCTTAATCTTATAAGACCCTAAAAAAGTAGCTCCAAGAATTGAAGTCGTTTTTTTTATGGTGCTTGACGAAGCGAAGTATATCGTTCCCTGTTTATAAAGATTTACATAAACAATTTTACCGGCAGTATCAACGCCGCTTACAGTCCCGTTTATGTTCCCGGAAAGATCAACCTTTTCAAACTGTTCTGTAACAGTATTACCGCAACTTGCCAAAAAGATCACCATTCCAACTAACGCAAAAAGCTTTCTCATAAAAACCTCCGAATGTTTAAAGAAACTCGGAGATCATACTAACACATACTAAATAAAAAGACAAACAATCGATATAAAATATTTATTTTTATTTTATATATCTTTACACAATTTTTAATTTAAACTCCAATTTTCACGACAATGTTGACAAACAATAAAAATGTATGTATCATTATCTGGTTAGGTAACTAATGTGGAGCTCTCTCGATGAAACTATCTAAGGCAATACCCTACGGTAGATGTTACATATGCAACTGTAAGATAAATATCGGACTGATTTGCCATAAATGTGCAGACAGGCAGACCGGTAAAGTCTTTGTTCTTGAGATGAATATGTTCGGTTTTTTAACCGGCAAAGGTTTAACATATAATCTCAGCGAGGCAGAGGAATATTTACCCAGAGAAATAGTAGAAAATTACATATCTATCGCCGACAAGCAAACATTTAAAACATACAAATCCGGCATACAATTATCATAAAAGATTAGAAAGGTAACTTTGTGTTTAAAACAGATCCGAAGTACATTTTCAGGAACAATTAGGAGTCATAAGAAATGAGATCGATTATTTTAGCAATAAGTTTTATTATTACTCTGAGTTTGTGTGCTCAGACAAGTCAGTTATCCGGTCTGCTGTTGAATGAAGGAGTTAAGAGTGCTGACTTTTTAAGTCAACTTGAAAAAGATATCTATGCAGAACTAAATTTCGCTAGGACAAATCCGGCGGGATTTTGTGATAAATTAAAAGAATATAAAAAATTCTATAACGGAAATATAATTGAAATACCGGGCAAAATTCCCATGATGACGACAGAGGGATTATCTGCCATAAATGAAGCGATCTCATTCCTGCAGAAACAGAAGCCTATAGAGCCGCTTAAGATATCAAAGGGGATGAGTTTAGCAGCAAGGGATCACGTAAATGACACCGGCAAAAAAGGACTGCTCGGTCACTCCGGCAGTAACGGCAGTCAGATGACAGATAGAATTAATAAATATGGTAAATGGAATATAACTTGTGGAGAAAACATAGGTTACGGATATGATACAGCATTTGAGATTCTCATGCAGCTGATAGTTGATGATGGTGTAAAAGGTCGCGGTCATAGAAAAAACATATATGAAGAAAAATTCAAAGTTGTCGGACTCTCCTTCGGCGGACACTCAAAGTATAACTTCATGTGCGTTATGGATTATGCCGGAGAATATGCAGAACAGAAGTAACATTACCATTCTACCCAATAAAAACCTTTACTCTTATGTTAAAATGGAGTATAGAATCTCTGAATAAATCCTAAATAAAAAGGTTTACCTTATGAACTCCGAAACTAATCTTAAAATATCAATAATTACAGTCTGCCGCAACAGCGATGCAACGATAGAAAAAACGATAAATTCTGTAATTTCGCAAAGCTATAAAAACATAGAATACATAATCATTGACGGAGTGTCTACAGACGGCACGCTGGAGATTATAAAGAAATATGCGCTTGCCGACGAAAGAATCAAATACATATCAGAAAAAGACTCCGGGATCTATGATGCCATGAACAAAGGACTTGCGATGGCATCAGGTACGGTCATCGGGATAATAAACAGTGACGATATTTATCTACCCGATGCAATTCAGAAATCTCTCGACAATATCGTAAAAAATTCAGCCAAATCAGGAACCGGTCTTGCGGTATCTTACGGACTCCTCCGCAAAATATACGCAGACGGATCGTTTGTCATATCGGGCGGCTCTCCGGACAGACTCAGATACGGAATGATAAATCACCCGACATATTTTGTGACAAAAGCTGTTTATGAAAAATTCGGATATTTTGACACATCATACAGGATAGCTGCCGATTATGACTTCGCTTTGAGATTGTTTTCTTCCGGGAATGTAATGTTTATCCCCATAGATGATATCCTTGTCAACTTTTCAGCGTGCGGCATCTCATCTGTTGATTACAGAGTAAGACTGGAGGAGCTCAACATAAAGAAAAAGTACAAACTTATAAGCGGATCAGGCTACATATTTAACAGAATGGTGATCGGTCTCCTGCAGATGAAAAAGCGGATGAAGATAAAAAAATAGAATCTCCACTAAAAAAAATTAATCCATTCTAAAAAACAAACATCCCGGGACGGATAAAAAAATTATTACCCTACTTAGGTCTTTTCTTCCATATATATTTGATATTTCTTAATTAAAAAAATATAATTAACGTAGCGTTAATAATTTTTAAATTAAGGAAGGTTTATATATGACTAAGAAATATGTATACTTTTTTGGTAATAAGATAGCTGAAGGTGACAGCTCCATGAAACCCATTCTCGGAGGAAAGGGAGCCGGGCTGGCTGAAATGACAAAGATCGGACTGCCTGTACCGGCAGGTTTTACTCTCATAACGGAAGTTTGCGACCTGTTTTATAAAGACGGCGGAAAATATCCGAGCGGAGTTATAGAACAACTGGAGAGTCATCTGAAGAGTCTCGAAAAGATCGTCGGCAAAAGACTCGGAGACCCCGACGACCCTCTGCTCGTCTCAGTAAGATCGGGTGCGGCAATATCGATGCCGGGTATGATGGAAACAATCCTTAATCTCGGTCTAAACGATAAATCCGTTTTAGGATTAGGTAAAAAAACCTCAAATATGAGATTCGCACTCGATGCATACAGACGTTTTATACTGATGTTTGGTTCTATCGCAAAGGGGATTGATCGGGAAAAGTTTGATGAAATTCATGAAGAAATTAAGAGAACCAAAACCGCTATCCGTATGAACATAAAAGATATTAAAACGATAAGTGACGCTGATCTTGATGAAAATGAGTTAAGTGAAATCGTATCAAGATTTAAAAAACTTTACAAAGATAAACTTGGTCAGGACTTCCCTCAAGATCCAGTAGAACAGTTGTGGGGAGCTATCGACGCTGTTATCCACTCTTGGATGGCAGATAAAGCGATCAAGTACCGCTCTGTGGAGAAGTTGACCGATCTTTTCGGGACAGCCGTCAACGTTGTCCAGATGGTTTTCGGTAACATGGGGAAGAACAGCGGTACCGGAGTTTGTTTTACGAGAGACCCGAGTTCGGGTGAGAATGTGTTTTACGGTGACTATCTGGTAAACGCCCAGGGTGAAGATGTGGTCGCCGGGATAAGAACCCCGATGAAATTAGATGAATTGCGAAAGATAAATGAGAGCGTTTATAACCAATTGGTCGATGTCCGAAAAAGACTTGAATATCATTATAAAGATATGCAGGACATCGAATTTACTGTTGAAGAGGGGCATTTATACATTCTACAATGCCGAAGCGGGAAAAGATCGCCAAAAGCAGCGTTTGTTATCGCATCGGATCTCTATCACGAGGGGCTCATAAGTAAAGATGATGCCGTGGCAAGGATAAAACCCAATGATATCGAGGGGATATTTTATCCGGTTATAGATCCTAAACAGAAAGAGGATATGAAGAAGTCTTATATCGCGAGCGGGATCGATGCTGTTCCG
>JBFZEO010000353.1:0-2891 GCA_041306845.1 Spirochaetota bacterium | reverse complement strand
AGAGCTGTAAGTAAAACACCAATTGTTGCTAAAATCATTGTTGGTTTAATAACTGGCTTTAGATTAGAATATTTGGTGCCGAAGCCGCCTGCGAATAACACAAATATCAGTGCTATATTTGCGAACTCTTTAGCTATTTGAGTGTTGTCGAAATATATGAATCCTGTAACATCGCTGCCAAATATAATTCCAATTGACAGTGAAATAATTATTAATGGGACATTTAGTTTTTTAGAAATTAATGCTGAAAATACAATAAATATAATTATTATGGCTATTATCAATAACATAAGAACACCTTGAGGTACTAAATATTTTCCATGATTGCCTGTAATGAAAATGGAGCAATAAAGGAGGAACTATATAGGTTTATTTAAGCGAAACAATTTCCAGAGTATCGCCTCTATCCAAATTTAAGATTATTTTTTCAATAATTTTTGTTATCTTATTTTTTTCAATTTCCGAAATACTTTCAAATAATACTAATGCAGATAAATAATCAAGCGAATAATTATATTGACCATTTCCGGCTGCATAGTTTATTTCTGATTCCCGTTTATAATACTCGGTAGCATCATTTAATTTTTCATTCTTTTTAACATCAAGTCCGGGCGGAGAATCCGGGATCCATGAATCTCCTTTAAAATCTTCAATACTGTTTTTAGAACTTTTCCTCAAACTGCTGTAGGTTAAGTGCGGGATGATAATGACTTTAAAATCTTTGTAGCCTAAGTGATTTAATATCGTTCTGATATTGGTTTCATTTCTTAATACTTCAGATTTCTGAAATTCATTGAATCTCTTTTGATTATCACCGCATCCTGTCAGCAGAAATAAAGATATAACCAATACCAAGCAAACTCTCATAATTTTTAACGTGTTGCCCTCTTTTTTTATGAATGATTTATTTCTACTTAGTTAAATGTTTTTTATAATGTTTAATTAACTGCGTTATATCCTATCTTGAGAGCCTTTATATTTATCTCAAGGATTTTCTTATAATGCTCTGAAACTATCTCACTTATCGTATCGAGTACAACATTTATAGGAATCAGCTTGGAAATTTTTGTATACGCACCGATAAAAGGCATGTTTACAATCTTTGAGCTTCCGGCTGCGATAGCAAGTTCCTCTCCGTTTATACTGAACACAGTTATATCGTCTCGTAGAATCTTTTCGTTTTTTGAGTCGTTGTTAAATAGCAACAATCCGTGATTCTTTACTTTGTTTTCAAACTTTTCAAGCGAAGGTCCATTCAGACAGATAAGTGTATCTGGCTTATCAATAATCGGAGAAAGAATCTCCTCGTCAGAGATAATTACCGTACAGTTTGCAGTCCCGCCTCTCATCTCAGCTCCGTAGGAAGGAACCATTATAACATTGTAACCAGCTTTTATAGCCGCTTCAGCCAGCAGTTTTCCGCTGAACAAAACTCCCTGTCCGCCGCTTCCCGCTATCATTATTTTTTCAGTCATTTTAACACTCCATACTTATCTGTATAAACTTTACATGGAAAAACCTTTTCCATTACATCATCAATCCATTTATTTGCATCTGTAACACTCATCTTCCAGTTTGTGTTGCAGTTAGAAAGAACTTCTATAAAACTGTATCCTTTCCCTTCGTTCTGAATCTCAAGGGCTTTTTTAATGTACATTTTCGTTTGATCAAACGATACTTTGTTAGTAACTTTAGTTCTGGCAATGAGCACCGGCGCTTCAAGAGTAGACAAAAGTTTGCACATATCGATCGGACCTCCGACACTATCCGGATCACGTCCGGTTTGAGATGTTGTTGACTTCTGACCGATAAGTGTAGTCGGAGCCATCTGTCCTCCGGTCATCCCATATATTGCATTATTCACAAATATTACAGTTATCCTTTCACCTCTGTTGGCGGCATGAATCGTCTCTGCCATCCCTATAGCTGCAAGATCTCCGTCTCCCTGATATGAGATCACAATCCTGTCCGGTAAAGATCTTTTAACTCCGGTTGCAACAGCTGCAGCCCTCCCGTGAGCCGCCTCGCAACCGTCTACATTCAAGTAGTTGTATGCCAGAACAGCGCATCCCACCGGAGCAATAAAAACAGTCCTCTCTCTCATCCCGAGTTCATCTATGACCTGAGACAAAAGTCTGTGTATCGATATGTGACCGCATCCGGGACAATAGTGCATTTTCACACTTTCTAAAGTTTTACTATCATTAACTGTAAGTAAATCGCTCATTAGTAACTCCGCAAATAACGGTTGTTAAACCGCTTTTTATAAATATTTCTTAAACTCGTCCATCACCTGCTCAACCGAAGGGACTCCGCCGCCGGTTCTGCCGTAAAAATGAACCGGTATCGCACAATCTATAGATAATTTGACATCCTCAACCATCTGTCCGTGACTCATCTCAACAGTCAAGATAAATTTCTTACCAGCTGCTACCTTCTTGAGTGCACCGGCCGGATACGGATATCCGATCTTTGGTCTGAAGAGTCCGACCTTTATCCCCTCTGCCCTGAGGTTTTTTATAGATTCTTTTATAATCCTCGACATGGTACCGTAAGCTGCTATGAGATAATCAGCGTCATCGGTCATATAGCCCTCGTACAATTCATACAGAGAAGCAATCTTCTTATATCGCTCCTGAAGTCTCATGTTATTAAGTTCAAGTTCAGGGTCGGGGAATAGCCACAATGAGCGAACTATATTTTTAGGTCTGTCCTTTGCACCGGTGAGTGCCCATGATTTGTCAAATGTTTTACCTGACGGCTTAGGGAGTTCGATACTCTCCATCATCTGACCGAGAGTCGCATCGGCAAGTATCATAACCGGTGTTCTGTACTCATCCGCAATGTCGAATGCGAGTACTGTCATATCGGCCATCTCCTGCACTGTTCCC
>JBFZEO010000352.1:0-5224 GCA_041306845.1 Spirochaetota bacterium | reverse complement strand
CAGAATAATCATAAATAGCAAGATCGGTTTTTGACTCTTCAATAATCTTTATAATTTTTTTGTCTGAGTCAAAATATCCGAGATTGTTGGCAAGAGCTTTGATAGAATCGGGATTTTTTTTGAGTTCATTAAGGTACAATGTATATTTAGATCTCTCCATGTTCAATATCGCCTTGTAACGCGAGAGAAGTTCCATCTCCCGTTTAACTTTATATCCCTCAATTATCCCGTTTTTACCAAGTATCAATTGATAAAAAAAAATACCGCAGAAGAAAATAAAAAATATAAGGAGAATTTTACCTAAATTCATAGTATTAATGTATATATAATTATATAAAAAGAATCAATAACAATAGATGCAAGATTTATTTTTAAGCAAATAAAACTTGCTTAAAATTGTTATTTTGATTAAATTCAGACATAAAATTTTAAAGGTCGACATGAATAAAACTTTTTTGAATATTTTGTACGCAATGCTCATTCTCATCGCTCCCCTCATATTACTCATAGGACTTTTCATTATTCCGGTTTACTATTTCTCGCTTAACAATAAAGTTTTATACAGTGTAATTTTCCTGGTTCTGATCGTGATTATTTTGGCACTTATACTTCTCAGAAAGGTCATCACATTCCACAAGAGATCCGGCTCCCTCAGAAAGACGCTTTGCTTCGTGTTCAAAAACATCTATTTTATGGCTCTGATATTATGTTATCTGCTTTTTATACTTCTTGCTGTCCGCTTCTTTATCGTTCTTTCGTTCTTCTATGGAATGGGGATAATACTTATCGGATCGGCAGTCTGCTTTTTATTAACTAAAATCTATATTTCTTTAAACAGAAAATGTAAACTTCACAACAGCAATGGAGATAAAAATGACTAAAGAACTGCTCCTGAAAATTTTTGACAGTGCGTACATGCAGCGCTGGAACGACAAGTTAAGACCAATACAGTTTATCGAGATAGACAAACAGGCACACAAACTTATGATCGCATATTTCCTTGGAAAATTTGAGGAGACTATCCATGAAGTAAACTGGATGGACATAATCGAGGGAACTTTTTTTGAATTCTTGCAGCGGCTCATTACAACAGATATAAAACCGACAATAACATCGAGCATAAGACGTGATGCAAAAAGGAGAAAAGAGCTCGACATGTGGATCTACAATCGGCTCAAGCCTATACTGGAACCGCTTGGACCGGATTTTAACAAAAGATATATTGACCACTTTGAGAGAGATGATAACACGCTCTCTAAAAGGATAATCTCTGCCAGCCACCTCCTTGCCTCTAAGTGGGAGTTCGACATAATTGAGAAGTCTAATCCTAACGCATACGACATAGATTTCATCAGAAAATGGTTTGAAACCTCTATGGAAAATTACTACGATCTGGAAGGGGTAAAGCAACTTGCTCTTTACAAAAATTACAGCAAATTTATCGATCTTTGCGGACAACTCCGATTTCAGACAAGATGGTCAAATCTTCTGAGATTTCCGACAACATCGGTTCTTGGCCACTCACTTTCGGTTGCTTATTTTTCCTATCTCATGTCTGTCGAGATAGGTGCATCACCTAAGCGGGTTTACAACAACACATTCACCGGACTCTTTCACGACCTGCCGGAAGTCCTCACACGCGACATAATCTCCCCGGTCAAAAACTCGGTTGACGGTATAAGCGATCTCATTAAACAATGTGAAAAAGAACAGATGGATGCGATTGTCTATCCACTCATCCCTGAGATGATAAAAAAAGATATAAGACATTATACAGAAAATGAATTTGATGATATAGTAACAATCGACGATAAAATTACAAACACAACCGGCGATGAAATTAATGAGAAATACAACTCCGATACATTTTCGCCGAGAGACGGCAAACTGGTAAAAGCAGCTGATGAACTCTCCGCATATATTGAGGCTTATTCCGCTATAAAGAATGGGAGTAATATCAGAGAATTTATTGATGCCTGTCATAACATAAGTAAGAAATATATAGAAAAAGGTTCTATAAGCGGTATAAATATCGGCAGACTTTACGAGTCATTCCTTATTGACGACTAATTTAAATGTCATATTATAAAGGAAACACTTGCAAAAGTTACGATTTTAAGTAAAACTATGGATAACTCCATGAACAGGAGATAAAATCTGAGATGAAAAAATTAGACTTTAATCAAGAAGTACTCGAGCAAAAATTATGCAACATTATATCCATTCTCAAGGACTCTCTGTCACAACTGAGGGATATAATATCAAACAAACAGTTTGAGAGTGCAACCACAATATTTGCAAATGAAAATTTATTGAATAAATACCAGTCAGACTTTGACATGGAAAGTTATAACTATCTAAAAAACTTTAAAATTAACGACTTCAACCTGAGATCTATCTTATCAGGAGTCAAAATAATCTCCGACACAGAGAGAGCCTCAAGCAAGATTATAGAAATATTATCAAACCTCATCGAGTCCGATAGAGAGATTACAAATAGTGAGGCATATTTAGAAATAATCGACAACCTTCTTATGATGTGCAACTCCGTTATAGAATCTATCAAAATAAAAGATACTGTCTCATGTTTTAAAACAATCAACATTGACGGTATGATTGACGATAAAAAGAAAGAGATGCTTCAGACAACCACAGACTCCATGCAGAGCGGAACAACGAGCATCACCGAGGGTGTCTATCAAAACCTTACCGTTACAGCATTTGAAAGGATAGGCGATCACATAGTTAATATCGCCGAATACGTGGTATATATGATCGAAGGGAAAAATCTAAAAAATGACGGATATTCCGGTTAATTATTTTTGACTGGAATTCCATTCATCAAAAAAACACGGAGTAAAATATGGCGGAAAAAAAGTTATCAAAGAAAGCTGCCTTGCAGAAACAATTAAAAGGGCTCGTTAAGTCCATCGAAGAGGAGGGGCTCCTTTTCCTGATCGAACAGGCAAATACGATCATATACAATCAAGAGGCAATAAAAGCATCCGAAATAATAAACAGCTCCGGAGTATCAAAATCATCTGGTACAACCGCCAAAACAACAAAGAAGGAGATCCACATAGAGAGCGACGCCGACAAGAAAAATTTTATAGTTGTTATCGGCAATGTGAGAAAGATAGTTACACGAGACGAGATGAGATCTTTCGTGAATGTAATAAACGGCGGGGATACAGGTAATTTTTTCAATTACCTCATAAAAGAGAGACGGGACATCTTAGCTGATGCCGGTATAAAATCGAGTGACAATGAAGCCTTGAAAGAATTGTTCAAACTTATAAAATCAAAATTCAAAATAAAAAAGGGATAAAACAAATGGATCTTCCGGATATAAACGAGATAATTTTTAAAAAGAAAGAGATAACGTCTGACGATGGGGAATCAAAAATAGGGATTTATATTTCAAAAGAGTCCGGCAAATGGATACCTGCGGATTTTATCGATATAGCAGTCGGCGGAATAGGACTACATGTCTTATTACAGGTTCAGATAGAACTTACAACCGAAGAGTTAAGCAAAACAAAGATAAAATTCGTAAAATCAACGAATGAACTCGACGAATCAACTCTCAAAGAGATCCCGGTAATGATAAGGTGGCAGGAACTTGACTCGATGTCCGGCAACCTGAAAATGGGTCTTCACTTTGGCCCGGAGTATAAAACTGATGAAGTCTTAACGGCAATATTAAAAAAGCTGAAACAAAGATAATTTTTGATAAAGAATATGGACAATCCTGCCTGAGATATTCAACCTCCGGCAGAATTCTTCTTTTTTTCAAGAAGTTTTTTATAGGCACCGGCAAGATCTTTCTCGATAACATCTTCCCTGATTTTGTTCAGAAAATCAAATGCAATGGGGTAAATCCCAAGTTTACCCTTGACTCTTTTACCGGTCATTATCTCGCGCATCCTTTTTTTGATCTCCCGCTCCTCTTCATACAACCCTTTCTTCTTTAAGAAAAACACAGGATTTATCATCGCTTCATCAACATCGGCTAAAGTTATCTCAGCAGCATTATACTTGACATCAGAGGATCTTATCGCAACATAGTACATGTCTATATTTCTGTAACCCATCCTCGTAAGATCAGTAAGCAAAGTGCTAAACTCTCTCGAAACACTCTCCTCCTCATGTTTTCTGACACTTGATGCCAGATCCTCAAGCTGCGGATGAATTTTAACATTTACCTTTTCAACTGCCTGATAATTTTTTCGCCAGTCATCCACAGATTCAAAAAAAGCCTTTTTACCAAGCTCCATGATGATCCGCTCAATAAGACTTTTATTCTTGTAATTTGTATACTCTTTTTTCAGGAGATACTGGAGTCTGTCAGCAAGAATGGTATCCTCGTAAATATCATCGCAAACCACCGCCGCATTAACAGAAACAAGAAAAATAATATATAAGAAAAACTTCCGCAACATTCAACTCCCCTAAAACAAAAAAAATATGACGGAACTTTATCAAATTCCCGTTTCCAAAAAATAATGATATTTAAAAATAACATTTTTAAATACTAATAGAAAGCTAATTTTTAACTATAAATATTGATTTTTTAATAAAAATAGGGTAATTATTTACCGTCGGTCTGCTATTAATCGCAGTTTATGGTATGGAGTTTTCGCGAGAATGTAAATAGACCGCAAAATAGAGGTTTATATGAAAAAGAACATAGGAATTATCTTTGGATCCAGGTCTGTGGAACATGAAGTTTCCATCATCACCGGGCTGCAAGTTTATGAAAATCTGTCAAAGGAAAAGTACAACACAACACTAATATATACTGATAAAGACGGCGACTGGTTCTATGGAGACAAACTAAAAGATATCAATATCTATAAAAAATGGAATAAAAAACATGGCAAGAGGTTCTCCCCTTGTCTTGATAAGAAAAACAAGAAAAACATCCTAAACAAACTTGATTGTGCTGTAATTGCATGTCACGGTAACTTCGGTGAAGACGGTAAACTGCAGAGTCTGCTCGAGTACCTCGATATCCCATATACTTCAAGCGGCGTTGTCGGGTCATCTTCCGGCATGGATAAGATAGTTATGAAAAACATTTTCGCTGGAATGGATCTCCCCGTACTACCATATATATGGTTTACAAAAAACGAATGGAATACAAACCGCAAAGACATGATAAAAAAAGTTCACTATACTCTTGATTATCCGGTCTTTGTAAAACCGGCTAACCTCGGTTCCT